>JAQQAK010000208.1 GCA_028527945.1 Spirochaetaceae bacterium | reverse complement strand
TTAGAAGGTAAAGAAATGATATGAATTGATGAATGCCAGAGTTTACTCTGTTTTTATTATTTGACAAAAACTTATCTTTAAGCTCTTCAAAAAAGAACCGGTAATTAGTTCCTACATTATAGTTTTTTTTATTTTGAATAATATCAGAAAGAAGTAAGCTGAATTCTTTATCTGAACACTCATTGCTGAATAATATTGCGTAATAAGTTACTGGAAAGTCTTTTGACGCCGGGATTACACTATGAGTATCTTCTGGCGTGCTGAAAAAAAGCGAACCCGGAGTGATAGCTCTTGTTATTGAAGCGTTTTTAAACGAGCCTTCTCCCTGAATAAAATAATGTATTTCGTATTCATTTTTTCCGTGTTTGTGGCTTCTGCTATGCCAGCGGATCTCTTCATCATCCTGCAGCATATATACAAAAACTGTCTCTTTAATGCTTATCTGCATAAACGAATGGTAGCATTGTAAATTTAGAAAGTCAACTTTTTATATGAATTCTCAATTTCATCCATACAAACGATTGTTGCGCGGTAGTAAGATTCATGTAACAATTCAAGAGATGATGATTTTAATGGAGGAATTATGGAAACAGTTTTGGGGATAGATCTTGGAACTCAGAGTATTAAATTTTTCTTATATGACTATAACACAAAAAAAACTGTAGCAGTTTCTAAATCAGAGCTTGATATAATTTCAAAAGCTGATGGAACAAGTGAGCAGAAAACTGAATGGTGGATTGCTGCTCTCAAAGATTGTTCAGATCAAATAGACGCAAATCTTTTAAAAACAGTAAAAGCTGTTGGTGTTTCAGGACAGCAGCATGGTTTTGTTCCTCTTAATAGCGATGGTAAACCTGTTTATAATGTTAAACTCTGGAATGATGTTTCAACTACCTCTGAATGCCTGGAAATTACAGAGCGCTTTGGCGGTAAAGAAAAATTAGTTGAAAAAGTTGGTAATCCTGTTCTTCCTGGTTATACCGCGCCAAAGGTTTTATGGCTTAAAAATAATATGCCAGAAGCTTATAAAGAATTGGCTCATATTCTTCTTCCTCATGATTATATAAATTATTTTCTAACAAACGAATATACCGCTGAATACGGAGATGCTTCTGGTACTGCTTTTTTTGATGTACGAAAAAGAGTCTGGTCTAAAGAGGTTTTAAAGGCTCTTGATCCTGAACGAGATTTGATGCCGCTTTTACCAAGATTAATTGAAGCCGATGAATCTGCCGGAAAGGTTTCAAAGCAAGCCTCTGAATATCTAGGTATTCCTGAAGGTGTACCTGTTTCCGCGGGTGGTGGTGATAACATGATGGGGGCTATTGGAACTGGAGCAGTTAAAGAGGGTGTTATGACTGTAAGTCTTGGAACCTCCGGAACTATTTATGCAATGAATGAAACCCCTGTAATTGATCCTGATGGAAACCTTGCAGCTTTTTGCTCCTCAACTGGAGCGTGGTTACCACTTTTATGCACAATGAATTGTACTGTAGCGACAGAGAAGGTTAGGGCACTTTTTGATGAGCCAGTTACAGTGCTTGGAGAACTAGCTTCAAAGGTAAAACCCGGAAGTGATGGAGTTATTGTTCTTCCATATTTTACTGGAGAGCGAACTCCTAGTCTTCCAAATGGCCGGGGTGTTATTGCCGGACTTACTCCAGAAAACACTAAAGAAGAAAATATCATAAGAGCCTCTATGGAGTCTGCTATTTTGGGGCTCCGGCTTGGATATGAGTCTCTGGAAGCTCTTGGAATGAAGGCTGCTCAGGTTAGACTCATTGGTGGTGGCGCCAAAAACCCGGTATGGCGCAGCATAGCGGCAGACGTTCTTAATTTAGAGGTCGTCTCTCCTGCAAACGAAGAATCGGCAGCTTTTGGAGCAGCCTTACAAGCTTTATGGATGCTGAAAGGGATAGAAGGAGCTCCTTCCAAGATCTCTGATCTTATAGAAGAGCATGTTTCGATAGATGAAGAATCTACTGTTTGTCCTGAACCTGGGAATGTTGCTCTCTATAATGATGTATATGATGAATATAAGGAATATCTAGGCTTGTTGAAGCCTAAGTTTGAATAATTAACCACATTGTGGAAAAGTTTAATAATTTGCCTGCTTATTCCGGCAGGCCAATAGGAGATAAAGATGGCAAAAGATTATTTTGTAGGAAACAAGGAATATTTTCCTGGAATCGAGAAGATTAAATTCGAAGGTCCTGAATCAGACAACCCTATGGCCTTCAAGTTTTACGATGAGAACAAGATGATTGGCGGAAAGTCAATGAAAGAACATCTTAGGTTTTCAATTGCGTACTGGCACTCTTTTTGTGCTGGCGGAGCTGATCCTTTCGGAGGTCCTACTCATGTTTTTCCATGGGATGCTAAGTCAGATCCAATGGATGCAGCAAAAGATAAACTTGATGCAGCTTTCGAGTTTTTTACAAAAATAGGCGCGCCATTTTACTGTTTTCATGACAGAGATATTGCTCCTGAAGGTAAGAATGTTACAGAGTCTGTAAAGAATCTGAATGAAATATGTTCTCTTGCTAAAGAAAGACAAGATGCTACCGGAGTTAAGCTTTTATGGGGTACTGCAAACCTATTTAATAATCCAAGATATATGAATGGCGGATTTACAAATCCTGATTTTAATGTTCTTGCTTATGGCGCTTCTCAGGTTAAGGCTGCAATTGATGTTACAATAATGCTCGGTGGTGAAAATTACGTATTCTGGGGAGGCCGTGAAGGTTATATGAGTCTTCTCAATACTGATATGAAAAGAGAGAGAGCTCACCTTCAGAAGGCATTGGAACTGGCCAGAGATTATGGACGTAAGAATGGCTTTAAAGGAACTTTTCTTATTGAGCCAAAGCCAATGGAGCCTACAAAGCATCAGTATGATTATGATACAGAAGTTGTTGTTAACTTTTTACGATCCAGCGGACTGGATAAAGATTTTAAGGTTAATATTGAAAATAACCATGCTACACTTGCTGGACATACTTTTTGGCATGATCTTCAGGTTGCGGTTGATGCTGGACTTTTAGGAAGTGTTGACGCAAATCAGGGTGATTATCAGAATGGATGGGACACAGATCAGTTTCCTACAAATGTATATGAAACTACAAGAGCTATGATGGTTATTCTAGAGAATGGCGGTCTTGGAAACGGTGGTTTAAACTTTGATGCAAAAATACGAAGAAACTCAACAGATCCTGAAGATCTCTTTATTGCACATGTTGGCGGAATGGATGCTTTTGCTCTTGGCCTTGAAAAAGCTTATAACGTTCTAAATGACAGCACAATCCCTTCCATGCTTATTGAACGTTATAGTTCTTTTGATTCAGGAGTTGGTGCTGACTTTGAAGCAGGAAAGCTTGATCTTGAACAACTTGCAAAAATTGCAGCTGAAAACGATGAACCAAAATGTATTAGCGGTAAACAGGAGCTATACGAAAATATATTGAACAATATGCTGTTTGGTAAATAAATTTATAGTTGAGACTGGATTGTTATTTTTTAGCGTTCAGTCTCAATTTTTTCTTTTAATTAAAACAAGAGAGCCTTTTCCAAAACCCCGGTAGGGTTTTAAAGAAGCTTTGAAGAAAATTTAACAATATTAAATATCATTTCTTATTTATAAACCACTTTTTATTATCCTGATAAGTGCAATCCTCTTTATAAATGCATTACTTCTTTTTCTTCAAGCCTTTATGGTATGTACTAATCATATTTTATTATTCTTTTAACAACTATATAACAATTAGGATGCGATTATTATTAAAACAATTCTCGGAGGAAAAATGAAAAAACTTATCTATTCATTAATGTTTTTATTAACACTGTCTACATTTGCGTTTGCTGGTGGTTCTCAGGAATCAAAAAGTTCAGAAGACACAAAAGTAGAAGCACCAAAAGAAGTCAAAGAAATCTACTGTTGGCACGCCTTTAGTGATGCTCCAAGATCTAAATGGATTCAGGATCGAGCGGATGAATTTAATGCTACTCAGAGCGATTTTAAGGTTGTTGTTGAAGCTAAAGGTTCATACAGAGATACTCTTCAGGCTGCTGTTCTTGCAGACAAGCAGGGTGCCGCTCCTCATATTGTTCAGGTTTTTGAGGTCGGAAGTCAGCTTGCGTTTGATACCGGTATTTTTAAACCTATCGGCGAAATTGGAAGCTTTGATACAGATGATTATATTCAGCCTGTATTAAATTATTATACTCTTAATGGAAAGGTTAATTCTATTCCTTTTAACAGCTCTTCTCCTATCCTCTATATCAACAAAGACAAACTTGTTGAAGCTGGATACGATGCAGATTATGTTCCTGAAACTTTTAGTGATGTAATTGAACTTTTGGAAACAGCTAAATCCAAAGGTGTAGAAGGCGCAAAATTTTCTTTCTGTCTTCATGGCTGGTACTTTGAACAGTGGATGTCAGAACAGGGCGCAGAGATGGTTAATAATGGAAACGGTCGTGACGCGAGAGCTACAGAAACAATGCTTAACAGCCCTGCTGCTATGAAAATTGGTGAATTTGTTTCTGAGTTAGCATCTAAAGATCTTTATACTTATACTGGTAAGTTTGAAGACTGGGATGGTAATGACGCCATTTTCGCAGAGGGAAAGGCTTTGCTTCATATGACTTCTACAGCTGACCTTGGAAACATTGCTGCTGCTTGTGAAGGTAAATTTGATATGGGTGTAGGTTTTATTCCAATACCTGACGGAAGTGAAAGAAACGGAACTGTTATTGGTGGTGCTTCTGTATGGATTGCTAAGAATCATCCTGCTGATGAACTTGAAGCTGCCCGTGATTTTGTTCTTTATATGACAAATACAGAGAATATGGTTAGTTGGCATAAATTGACAGGTTATTACCCTGTTAGAAACTCTTCTGTTGAAGCCCTTAAAGAAGAAGGGTGGTTTGATACTGATGCTAAACAGCTTGTCGCTTTTAATCAGCTCTTAAGTACAAAAATCAATAAGGCTACTGCTGGTGCTGTAGCAGGAACTCTTCTTGATAACAGAACAATAATAGAAGAAGCTCTTCAGAAAATCATTCAAGGCGCTGATGTAAAAGCTTCTCTTGATGAAGCAAAAGAGATATCTGACGCAAAGCTTGATGAATACAATGCTAATTTCTAATTTTAGAATGATCTGACTTAATTGTCATAAAATTCAAAAAAGGGTTGCCTGATTTTATATTAGGCAGCCTTCTTTTTTAAGGATTCTATTAATGTCTAATAATAATGATAATGCTGTTTTTTCCGGGAGATGGCAAATAATAGCACTTCTTCTTCCTACAATTTTTATACTGGTTGTCTTTCTATATTTTCCTGCATGGCATTCCATTCTGATGAGTTTTTTCAGGAATAATCTTTTTCTTGGAACCAGAAACTTTATTGGATTTGAAAATTTTAAAAATCTTTTTATCGGGCCATTTGCTCCGGCCTTTATTCAGAGTTTTTTTCAGACAATTGTTTTAGGTCTTCTAACTGTTGTAATAGGCCTTTCATTATCACTCTTTCTTTCATATCAGGCTAACAAGAATATAAAAGGGGCTAAAATTTACCGGATGCTTTTAATATGGCCTTTTGCCATGTCGCCAGCAGTTGCTGGAACAATATTTTTATTCATATTTAATCCGGAAGTCGGAGTTATGAATAATTTACTTGAATATTTATTTTCTGTAAAACCGCGGTGGTTAGATTCTCCAATACTTGCATTAATGCTGGTCACATTTGCGACTGTTTGGAAGAATCTTGGATACAATATTGTATTTTACCTTGCCGCCTTTCAGAATATTTCAACAGAGCCTCTTGAGGCTGCTGATATAGATGGAGCTGGACCTTTCAGAAAGTTTTTTTATATACTTTTGCCTCTGCTAAGTCCTACAACCTTTTTTCTTCTTTTTACAAATCTTAGTTACGCTTTTTTTGAAACTTTTGGTCTAATTGATATTTTAACTTCGGGCGGGCCTGTGGGGCCTCCTGGTATTCTTGATAACACAGGAATTACAACAACGTTGATGTATAAAGTCTTTTCTGATGGTTTTGGTGGAAGCAGTAACATGGGCTTTGCCGCCGCGGAAGGTTTTATTCTTTTAATTATGGTTGGCGTCTTTGCTTATTTTCAATTTCGTTCAATGGGAAAAAGGGTTCATTATCAAGGATAATATATGAAAAACAATAAAACACCAAAACTTAAACGGAGAAGAGACCCTATATGGGTGCATGTTCTTTTAATTCTTACTGTAGTTGTTGTGTGCTTTCCAATAATTTTCGCTTTGATTAAATCAACACAAAATCAGGCGCAGGTTTTATCTCCTATGATGAGGCCTGGTAAAAGCTTTTTATCGAATATGAGAATAGCTATTTTCGATTATAAGTTAGGGCTTTATATGAAGAACTCGCTTATAATTGCTGCCGCTGTAACTGCAGGGAAGATTGTCCTGTCTTTTATGGCAGCTTTTGCTCTGGTATATTATGATTTTAAAGGTAAAAAAATTATTTTTACTTTTATTATAATTACTTTAATGCTGCCTACAGAAGCATTAATTCTGGGACTCTTTGAATTAATCTCAAATCAACCGGCAAAAACACCATTGCTTTTTTTGAAGTGGCTTTTTAATCCAAAGGCTTTTTTTCTTGGGCCTATTAAATACGGTTTTGGCTGGTCTCAGAATTACCTTGCAATTATAGTGCCTTTTATGGCTTCTGCAACCGGAGTTTTTCTTTTCAGGCAGCATTTTAGTGCTATTCCAAGAGCTTTAGTTGATTCCGCAAGAATTGATGGGGCTGGGCCGGTTGGTTTCATTTTTAATATTCTGGTTCCTATGAGTAAAAATACAATAGGCGCTCTGTCTTTGATTCAATTTATTTATGTCTGGAATCAATATTTATGGCCAAGGGTTATTGTTCGTTATGATGAAAATCAGGTTGTACAGGTTGGTCTTAATCACATAAGCTCAGGTGATGCTGTACGGTGGGGAGAGGTAATGGCTGGAACTATTTTAACAATGATACCGCCTCTTGTAATATTTGGTCTTTTGTATAATGCCTTTATGAAAGGATACGCGCTAAGTTCTAATAAATAATTGGAACTTAGCAAATTATTATAGTGAATGAGGTTTTATCTTTTGTTCCTCTGGCTTTTGTAGGGAACCGCCTGCTTTGCAAGAGGTTGTTGATTATGCTTTCTGTACTCTAAAAAATTATACAGGAAGCATTTAATATTTTTTTCTTAGACTTCTTCCGTCTTAAAATGCTTTATTTCATTATTAAGCGTTATTAAATTTTCAGAGTTTTTATTTCCGAGCATGGCTAATTCATATATTGATTGGGACATACTGTTTATTCCTGTTGTGATTTCATTTATTCCATTCATGTTATGGGTTGCAAGTATTGTTACATTTTCCATAACTTCTGTTACTTTATCTGTTCCTGTCTGCATTTCTGAAGATGATGTTTTTACTTCATTTGAACTGTCTACCAGGCCGGAAAGTGCTGATGTAATTTGATCTGTTCCGGCAGAGATTTCTACCAAAGAATTGATCATTTCACTAATGCTATCTGATACACCAAAAATCTCTGTAAGAACAGTCTTCATTGATTGATCTGTGCGGTGTGAAAACTCGTTAGATTCTTTTATCAGTTCGAGGACTCCGTTAAGAGAAACAGACATTGTACGGGAATTTTCTGCTGTTGTTTCAGCAAGACGACGAATCTCTTCTGCTACAACAGCAAAGCCTTTGCCTGCGTCTCCGGCGTGTGCGGCTTCGATTGCAGCATTCATTGATAATAAATTAATCTGATCAGAAACATTGTTAATTACTGAAATCATTTCTAACATTGTTCCGGCTGAATTCGATATAGTTTTTATGGATTGGGTCATTTTTTCTATGTCATCTTCGCTCCCTCTTGCTATTTGAGCGAGATTTTTAATTGCAGATTGTTTGTCTTCAGCAATTGTTGTTAAGCTTTTAATAGAAGCCACCATTTGTTCTATTGCTGCTGAAGATTCACTAATATAGGAAGACTCTTTTTCTATGTTATCATTGACTAAGGATATGTTTTGCTGAATGTTGCTTATAAGTTTGTCTGCTTTTTCGATTTCGTTTGTTACTGTCCCGGTTTTATTGCCAATAGAACGCATGGTCGCAGCTGTTTCTTCTACGGTTGACGATATTTCTTCAGAATTGGCTGCAAGGTTTTGGCCTATTTCATTAGAGGTTTCGCTTACCTCTTTTACTTTAATCATAGTTATTTGTAGTTTTTTGATAAAATTATTGAAAAAAGCGGCCATCTCTCCTGTTTCATCCTTACTATTTATATTTAATGTTTTTGTTAAGTCTCCTTCACCGTCTGAAATATCTTGCAGCATTTCAGACATTTTGCGGATTGATTTTGTAACTACAGAGACTGAAGAAAATAGAATGAATAAGACTGCAATTAGAGAGATTATTGCTATGATTATTATTCTTAATCTCACCATATTTACTATATCTTCAACGACTTGTTCGTTTATTGTTAAAATGACATACCAGTTAAGGCCTTCAACATATCTGATGAATGCTTTTTTTGTTTCATCTTTTCCTGTTTCTGAGTTTTTGTAAGTATATTCTTTTTGTCCGTTTTTAATTTTTATGAAGGCTTCTGTGAGATCTTCTCCAGTAATACTATCTTTGAAGTTTGATTTCTGTCCTATCAGCGATTGGTCTACGTAAGAAATAACAATTTTATTCTCATCAATAATAATTGGATATGCTCCAAAGAG
>JAQQAK010000207.1 GCA_028527945.1 Spirochaetaceae bacterium | reverse complement strand
GCTGAAAAACTTTCAAGGTTAGCATAAATATTATCAAGTGTTTCAAACTCATTTAAAAGTTTTACGGCAGTTTTAGGACCAATTCCCTTAACTCCTGGAACATTATCAGCAGAATCGCCGGTTAATGCCAGATATTCGATTATCTGACAAGGCTCAACACCCCAAACTTCTTTTACAGCAGGGGTGTCAAGAATTTGATACTCGCCCTTATCAGGTTTCATCATTTTCACACCATTGCCTACAAGTTGGAGAAGGTCTTTGTCTCCTGTTATAATATAACATTCACGCCCTTCTGCTTCGCACATCTTGGCGAGTACGGCAATAATATCATCAGCCTCATAGCCATTCATTCTAACAGATCTAATATTCATGGCTTTAAGAACTTCCTGAATTACCGGAACCTGAGCGTGAAGATCATCCGGAGCTTTTTCACGATTTGCCTTATATTCAGGATACATTTCATGCCTGAATGTTGGTGTTACTGAATCAAGTACTACACAAAAATATTCAGGATTCCTGCTTTCAAAAAGCGCGGCAATAGATCTGAAAAAACCAAAAATTGCAGAGGTGTTAAAGCCTTTAGAATTAAGAAGCGGTCTATTAATAAAAGCAAAATAAGATCTGTAAATTAAACTATAACCATCAAGAAGGTATAGTGGAGATTTCTGTGAATCGTTCATATTTTTATGTCCATTAAAGAAGGATTATTTCCGGAATAATACACTTTGTGTGCTGTTTTTGGAAGTTTAAGTGAGCCTATTTTATGTTTTAGCTCTGCCATTTTATTATTTAAATTTTTAATATTTTTTTCAGTCTGTTCCAAGGCCAGCTTTTTCTTTTTGTCTATCTCTGAAAAAAGTAAAAGAAGCTCATCATCTGCCTGTAACTTTTCCAGATAAGTTCCAATAACCTTTGTAAGATTGATAATTGCAGAGACTGTCTCTGATTCAAGTTTTGTATGAATATTTAAGTCAAAGACTGCTTCTTTTTCTATGTCATCTGATTCAATTACTAAAATATTTAATAATTCAGAATATTTTTCATCAAGAGAGACTGCATAAGAGCGCACGCTCTCTAAAGCTGGAACCTGACTGCTCATCAACCGGCAACATTCACTCCGGCAGACATACGATTAGCTCCAGCTGAAGTTTTATTAAAGACCTGGATCCACGCGCTTCTTAGGTCTTTCATCATTTTAATAACAGGAGTTATCATTTCTTTATCTTTCTGAACATTAGCCTGCATAAGCTCTTTGTTAAAAAAGATATAGAGGTTGTAAAGATTATTAGCAATCTCTCCGCCTCTTTCAAAATCAAGTGATACCATCAGCTCTGTAATAATATCCTGAGCTTTTAGAATAGCATTATTTACTTTATCAAATTTAGGGTTTTCAGAAGAAAGTCCGGACACAGCTGTTTCCATATTTCTTACAGCTCCATCATAAAGCATTATGATTAATTTGCCCTGACTTGCTGTTTTAATATTTGTTTCTCTATACGCATTTAAAGGATTAATGTTACTCAAGATATCATCTCCTCCCGAATATTTAACGCCGGTTAAAGCATCTTTTTGAGTATCGTCTTTTTAAAAGACCTGCTTTAGAAAATCTTTCACCTTTTTTCACTTTTTTACACTCAATGTTTAACCCTTCCAACTAAAACAGAAACAGGCACAACTTCATACCCTTTTTCTATCAAATTATTAAGAAGAAGATCAAGATTACTATAAAGCGAAGCTTCTTCAGCTTTTCCTTCTCCCAATCGAATAGGAATAATGGATCCGGGTTGTTTCTTTTCCATGATCTTCTCGACCATATCCGGAACACTCATATGCCCGCTTCGACTGGACTGACTCCAAGCCCATTCAAATGTATCAACATCCCGATTGATGTAAATGTAATTCATCTCGGAAGACGCTTCAATAATATCTGAGCTTACTACATAATAAGGTGCGTGCCAAAATAATGCAAGCTCCTTCCCTGTAAGACTAAAATAATCATCTTCATTTCTTGCAAGCCCACTTTTAATAAAATCCTTGTCCATACGATAACGAGCATCAGTAAGGTTAGCATATACATAAAATAAAGAAGCAACTTCATGCCCTGATTTAGATAATTCTTTCACAGCTTCAGGATTTTGCTGAATAAAGTTACCATTTACAAAGAATGTAGCTTTAATATTATAGTCTTTTAATACTTGCAGAACATCAGTAAGCCCCTCGGCAGAATCTACAGCATTAAAAACAATAGATAATTCTCTTCGTCTAATTCTGGAACCATGTGTAAAATTTTGTAAATCAACTTTTTCATCAGCTTCAGGAAATTCATCATACTCGCTTTTTGGATAAGGAAAAAGCGACTCTGTTCCTAAGCTATCAAGTTTTCTAATCATTATTATATTAGCATACGGCCCTTCAGAAAGAGGCTGGAGATATGTTCTGTAATTATCTGAGGCTGTTGAAGCTTTGGCTGCTGAGAAAGAATTAACCTTATTCCATCTTTCATCTGCGGTACGAATAAACACAGAACCGCCTGCTCTCGCGTAAATTAAATTATCTTCAGTAAAGCCTGCGTCTTCAGCTTGAGAAACAGCAAGAATTCTTGATTTATGCTGTGAAATATTATATTTCTCTATTGTATATAGACCAGTTACTACAAGCTGTTCATCATCTACCCAGAAAGCCTTTAGAGGGCTCTTATACTCAAAGGAAGTTTCAGTTTCCCAGCTTATATAATTTTTAATGGCAATTTTATCAGGATAAAGAACTGCTGCAGATGAACCATCAATAGAAAGTTCTATATCATATACATTTTCTTCTTTTAATTTATCAAATTCAGGAGGCTGACTGTTCTGACTTAGATCAAAACGAAAAACAGAGTTTTTTGTTCTGCCATCAAGAATACTTCCGGCAAGAATAGTAACAACATCAGTAGAAGGCCAAATAACCTTTTTAATCCTGGTGTTTCCGGGTAAATGAAGATACGGAAAAGAAACAGCATCTCCGGCAGTTATATAGTCTGAACCCTTAAGAAAATATAAAAAGACATTTGTCCCGGACTTATTGAGGATTAGCTTTTTTCCATCTGGTGAAATATAAAAACTATCTGTAGCAGGATTAAAATCAAATGGAATCTTACCAGCAACATCACCAATACTCATTAACCCACTGTAAAGTGAATTGGTAAAAAGTTCAGCGCTGATGATTTTATAAACTGTTTTATCTTTAAGATAAAACAGAGACTGATTATCTGCCCATCTGACACTGCTAATCAGACCTTTACCGATACGTCTAAAATCTTCTGCGAGTGTCTTTTTCTTATAAAATTGTTCTATTGAATAATAAAAAATATCTCCGCCTTTACTGTATATAAGAAAATCAGATTCAGGTGCCCAAAGGACTGTTTCATCTTTGTAAAGATCGGAAGAGC
>JAQQAK010000206.1 GCA_028527945.1 Spirochaetaceae bacterium | reverse complement strand
AGATTCAGATTCAGATTCAGATTCAGATTCAGATTCAGATTCAGATTCAGATTCAGATTCAGATTCAGATTCAGATTCAGATTCAGATTCAGATTCAGATTCAGATTCAGATTCAGATTCAGTTTCAGTTTCAGATTCGGATTCGGATTCAGTTCCAGATTCTGTTCCAGATTCAGTTCCGCTTTCTATATCTGGTTCTATTCCTGTCCCAACTCCATTTCCACTATCAGAACCAATGCCACTACCAGTTTCTGTTCCACTACCTGAATCATCTCCGCTGCCTGAGCCAATTTCAGTACCTTCTATAGATTCACTTTCAGCTCCTGTTCCAACTTCTGTTCCTACTCCAACTCCAGAACCTGCTCCACTCATAGCGCCAGTTCCTATTCCTGCTGCAGAACCACTTCCTATCTCCGTGCCAGCTCCTGTACCTATACCAGAGCCAACGCCACTACCACTTACAGGACTTTCTCCAAATCCAGAATCTACTCCGCTGCCTGAGTCTGCTCCGTTGCCTGAGCCAGTTTCAGTACCTTCTCCAGATCCGCTTTCTGTTCCAGCTCCAGCGCCTGTTCCAGAGCCAGCTCCACTACCTAATTCTGCTCCGCTGTCTGAGCCAGTTTCAGTGCCTTCTATAGATCCACTTTCAGCTCCTGTTCCAACTTCTGCTCCTGTTCCTGTACCAGAGCCAACGCCACTATCACTTACAGGACTTTCTCCAAATCCAGAATCTGCGCCACTCATAGCTCCAGTTTCTATTCCTGCGGCTGAACCACTTGCTCCCTCTGAGTCAGCTCCTTCTCCTGTTCCAGAGCCAGCTCCAGTGCCCGTACTTGTACTCTCTTCTGTATCTGTTCTATCATTACCACCAGTCCCAATTCCAGCATCAGTGTCTGTTCCAGCTCCAGATCCGATACCTGCCTCGACATCAGTGTCTGTGCCACTTCCTGAACCAGTTCCACTTTCCGCTCCAGTTGTAGTGTCTGTTTCAGATTCTGTTCCAGAACCGCTGCTACTTCCATTTACTGATTCACCCTCTATATCACTTCCTGCTTCAGCATCTATCCTAAGTCCAGATCTATCGCCGGAACCTGTTTCAACTTCTGCTTCAGAGTCAAGCTCTGGTATAACTAAAGATTCTATTTCAGCTCCTGCACCTATTTCTGTTCCAGCCAACTGTTCTGAACTAATACCTTCTTCAGGTACAAGTTCTCTATCGAATTCTGTTTCTTCTATTTCATCTTCGATTTCCTGTTCATTCTCAATTCTTATTCCAGACGCGCCACCTGTTTCATCTATGATTTCTGACTCAAAAGAAATTGTAGCCTCTTCTTCTACAGGGTGAGCTGCGTCATCCAATTCACCTTCGGCTTCTATTTCACCATATTCTTTTGCGTCCAGTGCGTGTTCTAAATTTTCAATATGTTCATTCTCAAGAGGTTGTGATTTGTTTTCGTTATTTTCACTATTATTCTCTGCCATATTTACTCCTTATGGTTCACTGAACGCAGAATCCAGTGAAGCTTTTACTGGTAAAAATAGATATTCAAAAAGTGTTTTGGTCCCGGTAAGAATTTCTGCGGATACAGTCATGCCTTGAAAAACTGGCAATTCTTCCGGATTATTTCCAAGATAATTTCTGGGAAGTTCAACAATGCCCTGATAATATGGTTCTCCTTTTTGATCATAAAAAGTTGTTGCGGAGAACTCTTTAAAATTAGTATTCATACCACCATAGCGCGCAAAATTATACGCGCTGAATTTTAAAACAACAGGAAGTCCAGGCTTTATTGCACCTATCTGGCTAGCCGCAATATTTATTTGCGCGTAAAACTTTGCGTCTTTCGGAATTATAGTAAAAACTGTTTCTCCAGGTTCAATAATAGTGCCGACACCATGAGTTCCGGTATCATGAATAGTACCGTTTATTGGTGCGTATACAACCATTTCTTGTTCTCGTCTTTTGTATTGTTCTATCTGTTGTTCAGCTAATATTATTTTTCCACGAATGCTTGCTATTTCACGTTGTAAATCTAAATATTCAACAATAGAAATAAGCTGCTGTTCATACAGATTTTTCTGTATTTCAAGTTCTTGTATAAGAAGATTTCGCTGTATTCTTAAATAATATAATTCAGAAGATTTTTGTTTTAATGAATATTCAAGAAGTGTACTGTCCAATCTAAAAAGAATATCACCTTTTTCTACAAAAGTTCTTTCTTGAACATGGGCTTCTATAATTTTGCCACCACTCAAATGCTGAATATAAGCTATACCTTCAAGTGGTTGAATCTTTCCTTCTGCAATAACAACTTCATTCAGAGGAACATTTGTAGACCAATAGATAAAAAATCCTGTTACTAAAACTATAAAAACTATAATTATCTTTAAAACTCTGATACTGCTGGCTTCTTGCTGAAGAACAGATCTTGATAACAGCTGCATTTTAGTTTTTGTATCGTTCACAAGTTCACCTCATTTATAACTTCCACACCAAGCTCTTTAACTGATCCATATTTCAAAGTTCGACCGTTATCAATAACAAGTAGTGAATCAGCTATACTGATTATTTTAGGATTCGATGTTATAGCAATAATTGTTGTTTGCTGTTTTAATTCAGCCAAAACTGGTATTAAGTTCTCAAGTTGATTTTCAGTTAAATTCTGTTCCAACTCATCAATTAGGCAGATAGGAGAATCTCTCAACATAGCCTGACTAAAATGTAAAAGTTTAAAAAACCATGGTTGATTCAAAGCAGGTGGTAAATTAGAGATATCTGTATCCAAATCTTCTGGAAGCTCATCAATAATATCAACAATACCTGTTTCAATTAGAGATCTTCGTATTTGAAGCTCTGTGGCATCTGATTTTGCCATAAGAAGATTTGTACGCAAGGTTCCTGAAAATAAATAATTCCCAGATGGAATATATGATATTGATTTACGAAGCCGGATTACATCAATTTGTTTAAGATTCATATTATCAATTAAAATATTACCACTTAAGGGTTTATACATACCAAGTATGAGTTTTAGAATTGAAGACTTCCCCCCGCCACCATGTCCTGAAATAGCAAGCATTTCATGAGGGTTAACTTTAAAAGAAAGATTCATAAGAACTGGAAAATTTTCTTTTCCATACTTCAAAAATACATTTCGAAAATTTATGGAACCTTCCATTTGCTTATGTAAACTGACTATGGTTTTAGGACGAATCTCAATAGGCATTGCCATTAGCCGGTTTAACTGCCTGACACTTTTTTGATATTTACTGAATTGGCTAAAAGCTGAATATCCATTACCTATTGGAGAAAGTGCCCGGCTAACTAATAAAAAAGTCGCGAACAACGCGCCGCCTGTCATGTTTCCATTCATAACTTGAATAGCCGAAAAACCAACACTTAGAATTAATGTAATGGATGATATTGTCTTGGCAGAAATATTTATTTTACTCAGATATGCTGATTCCTGTATATTATATTTCCAGGATTCTGAAGATACTTCTGAATATTTTTTAAACCAAAAATCCGCGTGCCCTGATTTACGTATTTCAGACAGCTTCTCAATCATTTCATTAGAAATACTAGCCTGCGCAGATTTTGATACAGAATTTTTTGCAACAATGTTCCGGTAAACTCTGTAATAATAAGCTGATAATGCTATAAAAACTCCTATTGAAAAAATAGGGATAATAACAACTGGACCTGCAATGAATGTCAGACCTATAAGTAAAATAAGAGATAAAGGCGCGTCAATAAGACTGGTAAATGCCGCTCCTGAGAAAAAGCTTTTAATAGTTTCAAAATCACGTACTCTATTTGCCTGCTGTTGTACAGATGCTACTTCAGTATACTGAGGAGATAAATAAAGAAGTCTTCTGAACACTTCATTACTTATAATATTTCCCAAACGTTCTGAAAGGTTGCTAAAAAGTGCTGTTCTTAGCCCCTTGAGTCCATTCATGGCAATTATAAAAACTGCAATTGCAGCGCCAAGGTAAAAGAGTGTCTCAGTATTATCAGCTGTCTGCATCTGAGAAATCATCAGCATAACAAAAAATGGAGTAGCTAAAGAAAACAATGTCATAAAAAATGAAAGAATTGCACCATAAGTAAATTCAGTTCTAAATCTTTGAAGTATTTGTCTAAACCAGTTCTGTTGTGGCTTAAGATAAGAATATCTGCTTTCATCAAGTGGTCTAAAGGTTAGAATTTTACGCCTTCCTGGAAGCTTTTTTAATTTAGTATAAATATTATTATTTCCGTCATACGCGTAGAATCCTTCTTTAGTATCATAACTTACAATTGTATAAACCTCTTTCTTAGACACACATAGACAAGGAAAATTATTTTTAATATCAGAGTCCTTCATCCTTTTATGAACGCGACCTTCAAATCTTAAATTTGCTATAGTTTTAAGTAAGTCTTCGATATTCATTTCATCATGATTATATGAAATAGCCTCAGCTATATCTGTTTTCATTCCTCTCCAACCAAGAGCATCCAGCAACGGAATTAGACAACTGGCTATGGCTGAATTAGAACTTAAATTTTCTATACCGATATTATCCCAAGAGATCTGCTCACTTCTCATAGTCCGCTCCAAAGGTCTCATAATCTAAACTGTTTGTATGTAAAATCCACCATTGCAGGATCAAATCTCTAAATTGTTCTGAAAAATCCATTACTCCATCTTCAATAGCTTTTTTATAAGAATTAAGACCATCAATAATTTTTTTATGATCCTTTTTATGCCATTCAAAAATTTCCATTTTAGCGTTAGACATAAGCTCTTCTTCATGATTAAAATGTTTAGTCGCAAAATCTATAATGGAGCTTATCTCATTTAATGCTTCAGCTTTATAGGCCGCAGCATTAGTTTCAGAGTTATTTAAATACTTCATTTCGAATATCATTTTTATAAAAAGATTGTGCTCAGAATCTATATCTTTATTTCCAGTTTTATTTATAATCCAGGCAATATCCTCAGCTCTTTTTGCTTGTCTAAACATTCCGCTATACCAATTTTTATCCATAAACGTATCGGTATCATAAATATTTATATGTTGAACCCACCAAAATAAAAGCTCTCTTTCAAGTTCTGTAATTTTTTCAAAATTATTCTGCTTGAGTAACTCTGCCTGTCTGTGAAGATAAGAAAGAAAATGTGAGTGCTGTTCTATTTGAACATCTAATCCCGGAATATTTAATTCTCTCATGATCTCATTTTCAT
>JAQQAK010000205.1 GCA_028527945.1 Spirochaetaceae bacterium | reverse complement strand
TGAAATTTATATATTCAATCTTTTGTAACTTTATTTCTGCCATCTGATTTAGATTTATACAAAGCGTTGTCTGCTCTTTCAAACCATTGTGAAAAGGTTTCATTTTTTTTGAGTTCTGCGACCCCAAAGCTTGCTGTTATTTTTCCTATCTTATGAAAATCTTTTTCAGAGATTATTTTTCTTAATTTTTCTGCTAGTTTTAAAGCATTATTAGCTGAGGTTTCAGGCAAGAGTAGTAAAAATTCTTCTCCTCCCCATCTGGAAATTCTGTCAGAGCTTCTGCAAAATTTCTTTAACAATTCAGCTATACTTGTTAATACAATATCCCCTGTTTCATGTCCAAAGTTGTCATTTATCCTTTTAAAATAATCTATATCAAGAATTATAATGCTCACTGGCGCGTTATATCTATTTTTTCGATTAATCTCATAATGAAGGTTAGGTAAAATTGCGCGTCTGTTATACAGATTGGTTAAAGGATCTTTTTCTGCAAGATCTTTTAATTTTTTTCTTGATTCTGACATAGATTTTAACCAGAAAAGTGTAATAACCAGAAATATTGACACTACTATTATTATGATCGTAACTATTTCGTTAAAATATACCTTGAACGGTGAAAGCGGTTTCTTTTTTATAATGGAATCATGAGGGATCTTTGAGCGTGGAATATTATTCTTTTTAACCATATCCCAGTCGATAACAATCCGTATATTATTGAAATGGTTTTTAAAAGTTTTATTTTTTTTATAATGTAAAATCTCATTGACCATTTCAGTTGCAACAATCTTGCTGTCTATCATTGCTCCGCCAATAACCCCATAACCGATGAAATTTGTCCAGAATGTATATATTTTTATTCCTGGATTTTCGGAAAGTTTTTTTACAGCATATTTAGCATCAATTCTTTGTTTGTTTTTATCAAATACTATTGGAGTATATACAAGTACTGAACCTTGCGGTAAGTTTGAAACTCTTTCGTATAGTTCTTCAATTGTGAAATCTTGAATAACAACAAGCTCAGTTTTACCTAAAATATTAATATATTCTTTCATGTAAGTTTCAATTTTCTCACTTAGAAAATAAGGAGTTTTAATAAGGTATATTTTTTTTAATTCTGTATTTTGCTCTTTAATCATTAATAGAGTTTTTCTTACAGCCTCATCGTATTCAAAGGTAAGGTTCAATTCTCTATCTGACAATGTTGTCTCTTTTAGTGACATATATATTATAGGTACATCTGGGAGATAATTAGAATGCTGTTTTAAGAAGCTGCTTGCTTCCGCATTGTCTGCAATTGCACCATCGAATTTTATATTTCCATACTTTCTTCTAAGATACGATGATAAGTCGTTATAATGTGTGTCGTAAACTATTTTTGTAGAATCAAGATATTCAAAGTAGTAATTTATTGATGCTGTTTCTATATGTTGAGAACATGCCGTCGTCAAGCCGCTGTCAAATTTTGTTGACCACCTGTTCAGAGGTGTATCTCCGTGTATTATTAGTAGATTAATTTTGTTTGGTTCTGCAAAAGCTGGGGATAAAAAAAATGAAAGTAGCATCATTTTTATAAAGAATATTTTTTTATTATTGATCATCCAGATATTATTACATATCAAGCAATTTCTAACAATATAGCTTCTTGCAAAACTCGGTTAGTTTAGCAAGAAACTTTGAAGCAAAAAATTACAACTTTAAGTAATTATATACAGTATAACAAGTTGTAATTTTTCCTTCTGTTACATTATGGAAGCTCTTTTCAAAACTCCCTGATTTTTGAAAGAGCCTCAATACACTATTTTTTGATGAAAAATTTTATAGTAGGAGGGACGGCCCATCCTACTACAGCTATAACTCTAATGATAGTTTTTACAATTTATATCTATTCTTGAGTTATTTTTTGTCTGTTGCTAAAGAATATGATAGAGGCAATCAAGCCAGAGGCTGCAATACATTTTGTTATTACAGGAATGCTGTTTGGAATGAAACTGACAAAAGTTGATGCGGCAAATGAGAATGCGAAAGTTATACAACCCAGAAGAGATGATGCTGAACCTGAATTTTCTCCATGCCCATGCAACGCTAATGTCGCAGCACCAGGAAGTATTCCTCCCAGGCTTAAAAGGTATCCAAACAGAGGAACCATAAAAAACATCATATTTTTAGGCATGAAACCAACAATAATCAAAAGAATTGAAAAGAATGAAATGAGGATTGTAGATATCATAAATAGTTTTTCCGGTCCAAACTTTTTTAAAAGTATGCCATTTAGAGCGCTTCCAATCAGAATGGCAACTGCGTTAATTCCAAAAACCAATCCAAAAGTCATTGATGATAGTTTGTAGTACTGCATAAAAATAATTGGGGCGGATGTTATATAAAAGAACATACCAGCGTTTGCAAGACTTCGTGTAAAGGAAACACTAATGAATCCCGGTTTTTTTACAACAGCTTTGTAAGATGAAAGAGATTTTGATAGTTTGATTGCGGGATTAGCGCCTTTTGTTTCAGGAATTAATACAATAACCGTAAGAATCATTAATATTGAAAAGGCCAGAAGCGCTATAAAGATTGTACGCCATCCTGCTGCCGCAAGAATGAATCCACCAATTGTAGGAGCTACAATTGGTGCTATCCCCATTACAAAAGAAAGAATCGTAAAAAATAAACCGAGCTTCTTTTTATCATTGTCATACAAATCAGGGCCCAGAACCTGTGAGATAACCATTCCTGAAGCCGCTCCTAGTGCTTGAAAAAAGCGTGCTACTATAAAAACAGTAATATTTGATGTAGTTATACACACCAGAGTTGCTACAACAAACATTAATAGCCCTATAAGTAATGGCTTTTTCCTGCCAAAACGGTCAGCTATTGGACCATATATCAACTGGGTTATTGACAGCCCTGCCAGAAATATTGAAAGGGAAAGCTGTACAAATGAAGGCATTGTGGCCATATCTTCTGCTATTATCGTGAACGAAGACAGGTACATATCTGTTGAAAGTGGGGCCAGTGCCATCAATCCAGCACCTATAATTGATATTCGTAAAATACCAACATTTTTGTTAATTTTGTTTCCCATATCTAATCCTTATATGTTATATTTAAAGAAATTATAATTAATTAGTAATACAAATGATTGGCAATGTCAATTATTGGAGAGATAAAATGGCGATAAAAAAATTATGCTATGAATGGATAAATAGTGGAGATACAGGTCTTAAGGGGTTTGACGGATTTATTAGTTATAATCTATTAAAAGTTGCTGATAAGTTGCATTACAGGCTTCATAAAATAGTTAATGAGTTTGGAATAAATCCACAGGAATATTCGATAATTCTTGCTTTACAAGATTGCTCTGGTTGTAATCAGGTTACGCTTGGCAAATTGTTGGGTATTGATACCGCTTCAATGGTTAAGTTTGTTGATAGTCTTGAAAAGCTTGAGATTGTAGAACGAAGGATTGGAAAAGATAAAAGAGAGCGTTTGTTGAGTTTAACCAATAATGGCGTCCAAATTCTTGAAGAAATAAAGCCTCTCATTCAGCAGTCAGAAAAAGAATTTTTTAATATTCTCGGTGATGAAGGGGCAGAAGCATTTTACAATTCTGTGGAGAAACTTTTGACTTTGTCGAATTAAGTTTTTTAAAGCAATAAAAAATTGTAATCATAATTTTGCTTCAATGTCTCTTTAAAAAAATAATTCTTTTTAGGCATGAAGTTATTGTTCTACTGTGACCTGATTTCTGCCATTGGATTTTGATTTATATAAAGCCGCATCGGCGCGTTCAAACCATTGTGAAAAATCTTCTCTATCGTTGAGCTCTGCAATTCCAAAGCTTGAGGTTATATATTCCGGTATAGATTGTTTTGTTTTTTCGAGGAGTCTTCGTAATTTTTCAGCTAAAATGTTGGCATTTCTGGCAGTAGTTTCTGGCAGTAGTAAGAGAAACTCTTCTCCTCCCCAACGGCAAATTCTGTCAGAGCGCCTGCAATTTTGCTGAAGCAGTTCTGACAGAGTTTTTAGAACTTCATCTCCAGCATCATGACCATAAAGATCATTTACTCTTTTAAAATGATCAATGTCAATAATTACTATGCTCACAGGAGAATTATATCTTTTTTTCCGGCTTATTTCGTAATGAAGATATGTCATAAAGGCTCTTCTATTAAAAAGTCCTGTAAGTGGATCGGTTTCCGCAAGTTCTTTAAGTCGCTTTTTGGAAGAAGCCATAGATCTCAACCAGAAAATAGCAATTAATAACAGACAAGATACTATAATAATAGCTGTAATGATTATTTCTCTAAAATATATAATAAAAAATGATGTCGGTTTGTTGTAAATGCTGGCAGTTTTGGGAATTTTAGAATGAGGAATATTATTATTTTCAATTCCTTCCCAGTCTATTATTAATTTAAGATTTTTATAATTATCATCAAAACGTTTATATTTATTATAAAATACTACCGCTTTAACCATCTCTTCTGCTGCTAACTTACTATCAATCATAGCTCCGCCAACAATTCCCGCGCCAATAAATTGAGACCAGAAGGTATAAACTCTTTTATCAG
>JAQQAK010000204.1 GCA_028527945.1 Spirochaetaceae bacterium | reverse complement strand
CCTGAAAAGGACTTATATGCAGAAATGAAGAAAAGATCTGTTTATATAATTTCAAGCATAATATACTTAATAATCGCTATTTCATTTTCTGCGTTTAACTACTTTCATGAACGTGAAAAATCTTTAGAGCTTCTAAATAGTAATCTTGAAATGGCGGCATTAGGTCTTGATTATATCCTTGACCCCAATTTGTATGATTATAATGAAAACAGTGATAATATAACTGTTTTCGAATATGATCGAATAAAACTAAAATTGAATAACTATTCTTTTCTTTGGGGAATGCATTCTGTGTATTCGATGGTAATGGAAAATAATACAATTTATTTTGTTGCAAGCAATGAAACAATAGAAAACTTTGAGCGGAAAATATATAGCAAGTATATGAATCCTTATCCAAATCCTCCGCAGGAGCTTTTAAATATTTTTGTAACAGGAGAGACAGGTGTTCCTGTTTTTACGCAGTATTCCAATGAATGGGATAATTTTTATTCTGTTTTTATTCCAATGGAAAGCAGATCTGGAAAAAGGTATATTCTTGCCGCTGATATTAAAGCAATAAACCTTAACTCAATAATGACTCATTGTCTTTTATGGAATCTTCTTCTTGCGTTTTTACTACTCCTTCCTGTTTTTGTTGCAATGATTCTTATAGGTAAAAAAAATAAACAACAAAAAAACTCTATGACAGACTTGTTGTTTACTGACAAGATGACAGGATTGCAAAATCGTAAAAAATTTATGTTTGATATTAATGATGAAAGTTCTTTTAAGAATTCTGAAATTTCACGGTTATCAATGATAATGATCAATATAGATTCTTTTAGGGTAATTAATAATTTGTTTGGCTGCATTACTGGAGATAAGGTTATACTTCAAATGGCAGAATATCTTTCAAAATCTGTTCCTGTAGGCTGGACTCTATATAAGTTTCCATCAGATGAGTTTGCGTTCATTGTACCTGGAACAGTTGGTCAAAAGGAGATAGTCTTATTCGTAGAAAAAATAATTTCAGGAGTTTCGGAGCTTACATTTGTCCCAAAAGATCAGCGTCTTGATGTGAATATTACTGCTGGTATAACGTTTCAGCCTAAAATGTCATCAAAACTATTATCTCAATCAAATTTAGCCAGACGTCATGCCAGGCTCATGGGGCTTAATTATTTTGTTTATAATGAGTCTATAAATTTGGAACGAAGATATACAAATAATTATTTATGGCTAAAAAAACTGAAAGAAGCAATAAAAGACGGTCGCTTAAAGCCTTTTTACCAGCCTATTTTAAATTTAGAGACAAATAAAATAGAACGATACGAAGCCCTTATAAGGATGATTGAAGTTGATGGTTCGGTAATTCTTCCGGCTAAATTCCTTGAGGCTGCCAAGTTGAGCAAATACTATTCTGAAATCACTTTTATTGTTATTCATGATACCATTTTGAATTTTAAAGACACTGAGTACAAAGTTTCAATGAATCTTTCTATACGAGATATCATGGATGATGAAACTATAAATTATCTTCTTAGAATGACAGAAGAAAATAATATGGGTAAAAAGCTTATTGTTGAGATTCTTGAATCGGATTCGATTACAGAATACGATATTGTACAGCAAAATATTGAAAAATTAAGAAACGCCGGCATTATAATTGCAATTGATGATTTTGGTAGTGGTTATTCAAACTTTCATTATCTGGAAAAATTTAGGCCTGAGGTTGTAAAGATAGACGGCTCAATAATTCAAAATATAAATAAAACCAGAAATGCAACAGCTTTAGCTGTGGCTCTTTGCCACCTCTCAGAAGAGATGGGGTTTGATATTGTTGCGGAATATGTGTCTGATGCTGATATAATGGAAGGAATAAAGGATTTGGGTATAAGTCATGCTCAAGGCTTTTTTATAGGAGAGCCAATGCCTTTTGAGAATATTATCAGTCCGGCCAAGGCAGAACTCCTTTTACAGTAAAAATCTATTTTGATGCTTTTTTACTTAAATTATAATTGCCGATCCATTTTTATTTTATTATATTTTTTTCAAATAAATCACATTTAAATTGAAAGGGGAGATTGAATGTCTAAAAAGAAATTTAAGACTGAAATATCACAGTTACTGGATCTTATAATCCATTCTCTGTATTCACATAAGGAAATATTCCTGAGAGAAATTATCTCAAACGCATCAGACGCAATTGATAAATTAAAGTATCTGACTCTAACAGATGATGATTTCAAAACTCTTGATTTTGAACCACGAATTGATATTTCCTTTGATGCTGAAGCAAAAACATTAACATTAAGTGATAATGGAATTGGAATGAACAGTGATGACCTTGATGCTTGTCTTGGTACAATCGCTCGTTCAGGAACAAAAAACTTCCTTAATAATCTTTCTGGCGATGCAGCAAAAGATTCAAATCTTATTGGTCAGTTTGGTGTAGGTTTCTACTCATGCTTTATGGTTGCAGATAAGGTTACTGTTACAACTAAAAAAGCTGGCGACGATCAGGCTTGGAAATGGGTTAGTGACGGCCGAACAAACTATAATGTAGAAGAATCAGAGCGCGAAAGTCAGGGAACAACAGTTCTTCTTCACCTCAATGACAATGGTACAGAATATACAAATAGATGGAGTGTTGAACAGCTTGTTAAAAAATATTCTGACCATATAGCGTTTCCAATTTTTCTTGAATTTGATGATTCAACATGGGAAGGCGAGGGCGACGATCGTAAAGAAATAAAAGAACATAAAATTGAGCAGATAAATACAGCTTCAGCTTTGTGGAAAAAATCTAAATCAGAACTTAAAGACGAAGATTATAACGAATTCTATAAAACTATTTCTCATGACACAGAAGAGCCTCTTATGCACCTTCATACAAAGGCAGAAGGTACACAGGAATATACAACTCTTTTCTATGTTCCTAAAAAAGCTCCTTTTGATATGTATCAGGCAGACTATAAGCCAGGTGTTAAGCTTTATGTTAAACGTGTATTCATTACAGACGACGAAAAAGAGCTGATGCCTGTTTATCTTAGATTCCTTCGCGGAATTATTGATTCAGAAGATCTCCCTTTAAATGTAAGCCGCGAAATCCTTCAGCAGAACCGTGTTTTAGCTGCAATTAAAACAGCTTCTGTTAAAAAGGTTCTTAGCGAGTTTAAGAAGATAGCTGATAATAATCCTGAAAAGTACAAAGAGTTCATCGAAGAATACAATAGACCTCTTAAAGAAGGTTTATATTCAGATTACGCTAACCGTGAAGATCTAATGGAACTTGTTCGTTTTAAATCAACAGAAGTAGAAGGTTGGACAACTCTTGCTGCTTATAAAGATCGAATGAAAGAAGATCAGAAAGCTATTTACTACATTACTGGTGATAACGAATCTACTCTTAGAAACTCTCCTCTTTTAGAAGCATATAAGAAAAAGGGAATAGAAGTTCTTATTATGGATGATGAGATCGATGAGATCGTTGCTCCAAGTATAATGAACTACAAAGAGATTGAGCTTAAAGCTGTAAACAAGAGCGGCGCGGCTGATGATCTTAAAACTGAAGAAGATAAGGAAAAAGAAAAAGACGTTGAACCAGTAATTAAAAAGATCAAGGATGTTCTTGGTGACAAGGTTAAAGATGTAAAAGCTTCTTCCAGACTTTCAGACTCTCCTTCCTGTGTTGTTGCAGATGAGAATGATCCTACAATGCAGATGCAGCAAATGATGAGGGCCATGGGACAGGCTGATATGCCTGAGATTGTGCCTATTCTTGAGATCAATCCTGATCATGAAATTGTTTCTAAACTTAAAGATACAGAAGATAAGGCTATAATTGAAGATGTAAGTTTTCTTCTTTTTGAACAGGCAATGCTTGTTGAAGGTCAGCAGCTAAAAGAGCCTGCTGAATTTGTAAAACGTCTTAATCGAATAATGGGAAAATCTTTATAAGGATTCTGGCATACAGCCGGTTAGAATCCGGTATCTTATAAATTGATCCGGGAAGGAATTCCCGGATTTTTTTTGTCTAAAAGTAAATTCTGAATTTAAGTTGAGCTTTTTATTGATAGATATACAAGGGTCTGATTCAGAAGCTGATACGCAATTTCTCCAAAAGTTATCATGCCTGTTATGTTTGCTGTTTTTTTTCCTTCAAGGTTTCCTAAAACGTAATTCATAAAACAATTACAGGAATAAAAAATATTATTCATTGTTTCAGGAATTTGCTTTTTAAATTCTTCTTCATAATTATTTATTGGTTTTGCTATGCGATATTCAATTCCTTTAAATACAGGCGCATAAAAAGTTACTTGTTCTTTTCCTATATCTTTCAATGTTACGTTAATTGACGCTCCATAATAATCTGCAACTAACGGCATGGCTGTACCTATTTTATTTTCTCGCATATAGTTTGCCATATTTACTTTTTTACCGTCTACTATTACATTTTTTGCGCTAAAGCCGTCTTCCTCAAATTTAAAGACTGTGCCATCTCCCTGTTCAAAGATGTTAACAATACCAAGATCTGCGTACATTCCCTCAGGTAATGTTATATTCATAATTACAGCCTTATTATCAACAAGTTTGCAATCTAATCCGTTTATTACTTTTGCATTGATTTTACCAAGCTCATCAGCAGCTACTGCGGATGTCCATCCCATAATTGGTCTGGTTGCAAAATCCTGAAATTCAGGAGCTTCAAGAGCGTATTTTAAGTGAACATTACTTCCTGTAGGAAGGATGAGGACAACAAAACCAATTTTAGGCGCTTGTGTAAAAATAGAAGAAATATTTTCTTCATCCATCATTTGTATATCAATGTTAGATATATAGTCTGGTATTTCTGTAACAAACACTTTCTCTGTATTTAATTCACCGCCATTTTGAGCAACAAAATATGGTGTAGTTCCTCCTATCCAGGAGCCTTTATGCAGCTGTTTTAAAACATTTTCGTATCCAGCAAATAAGAGGTTTTTACCAGAATCTATAAGGTCATTTGCCTCTTCGATAGAAATTAATATATTGTTCATTCTTAACCTCCTATAATTTGCTGTAAATCTTCCATTGCAGCTGGTACATGTTGGTTTTTCTCAAAAAAATCATGAAGCTCACAAGCGTTCTTTTTTAGAGACTCAGAATTCTCTTCGTTCTGATATGTCAACCTCAATCTGCCCAATAGAATTTTAGTAGCAAGAAATTTAAGTTGATAATCTGATTTATCACTAATTGCGTTTTCCCATTTTTTATCAGTTTTATCCGGAACGCGCATATTTAACCTCCCTGGTTTTATGTTTAGTAATGTTTTTTAATTCAGTAATGTATATACATTTTTTCTGAAAGACTCTATACGTGAGTCCGTTTCTTAAAGAGTAAGTAACTGTGGTTGTGATTTCAAATTTATTTTAAATAAAAATTAATAAAACAATACTAATTTGGGCAGAGGTTGAAGTTTTTTATTTTTAACTCTGATTCTATTCGACCATACGATTAAAATAATTTATTACCTGATTAGATACATTTTCTGGATAACTCAAATTCTTTTTATCAAATATTTCCTTTGCATCTTTATCAAATGTTTTAATACACTGCTTAATTGTTGAGCTGTATGTATCAAAGCCTGGAGTTGTATAATATGGTAATAGATGAGCTTGTTTTTCTTCTGGTACGCATTTTTTTACTTTTGTTTCCCAGGCTCCCCAATCTAATTCATCGTATTCTGATAGTAATAAGTCTACATGAGAATGGAATAAGAAATCCATATTTTTGATTATTTTAAATATATCTTTGCGCTTAAAATATTTAATAAGCATTTCTACATGAAACCAGTATGTATCAAAACACCGTTGCGGATCAGGTATATTATTTTCTGTTCTTAATCCCTTATCAAGTAAAGCTCCAACCTCACCTTTTGAATCAAATATAATGTTATTCCTTGTACATCCTTTTAAGTGCTGGCGACACCACCAATTTTCTGTACGATCAGCATTTAAGATAAAAAAATCCAATTGATGAAGGTTATTGTTTATTCGTATCAGGTTACAGAAGTTTTTAAAGTATTGGCTATTATAATCTTCAGCCCAGCTTATTAGTAATTCATCACATGATTTGCTTACAAAAAACTTTACATCATTTGCAAAATCCTCAAAATCTTTTTCAGATACAAGAAAGACCGGATCAAAGTCTGAAAATTGGTCAAAATCACCTCTTCCAACAGAGCCATAATACCAAGCCCCTTTACACCTCTCATCTAATTTTATTGTTTCTATCATTTTCTCAAACCCGAGAACCAAATCTTGATGCATTTTTTCCTTCCTTTTTTATTCACCGGTAGGATGATTGATTTTTCTAATGTTAAATTCTTTATCGGTAAATTTATTATTGATTTTGAAAAGAGAATATAACTTCTTGTAATATAACTTCTTATAAAAAAACAGCTCGACTTTTTATGACACTTATAATAATATATTCGTTAGTATATATAGGGGATTATTATATGAAAATTACATTCAAAATTTTAATTCCGGTTGTGGTTCTTCTTCTTGTAGCGCTTACTGCTGTTTCTTTTATAGGTTATACAAATATGAA
>JAQQAK010000203.1 GCA_028527945.1 Spirochaetaceae bacterium | reverse complement strand
TACTCGCTGATTACTCCCTATAGTAAATAATGGTGAAATTGTATCAGAAAAGTTTGTTGATGATGCATTACTTGGAGGTGATAGCATTGCGCCCAATACTGAAATTTCTGCAGTACTATTTGTTGTGCTAAATGATAAATTTTCTAGAAATGCTTGTTCGATTGCTTCAGGATCTGAATCTACATTTATAGGATCTGCAAAAATTATTAGAAAATCAAAAAAAATGATTACTGAAGTACCTATAACGTAATTACTTGACGGAAAGGCTGAATCTGGAGCAATAATTGATAGCGCTGTAGAATCCGTCCCTGATGGATCAGATAAAAAAGCTACTCCATCTTCTATATTTAATAAAGGTGGACAAGATAATTTTCCGTCTGTAAGAAAATAGAATGTACTGTCTTCTTCTTTTAGATTACCATATACGTCTTCAATCCCTTTTCCTATTATAATTCTATAAACAGTATCATATTCTAATTTGTTGTTAAATAATAATTCAATATTTTGTTGATATTCAGTGAGTTTATCATTTATTTCAAATGAAACTGAAGGATCTATTTCGATAAAAGAGGTTACTTCTTCAGACTTTACAGGTTCAGAAAATGATAAAATGAATCGATCGTCACATTCCCAGCCTGAGTTGATTATTTTTGTATGGTTATTTTCTGTTATTGTAAGTGTTTTTGTACCTGTTTCTTTGTCAGTAATGGAGAGTAATTGTGGTGGTGTTTGCTCTGAGCCTGTAGAAAAATATGTAGTGAATCCTTCACCCATTGTATTTCCATAGTAATCAGTTATTCTATAATTTATTGAAATAGTATATTCCTGATTTTTTATCAGCTCTTCACAAGGGCTAAAAGTATAAATAGTATGGTTATCATTCCATGTATGTGTGCCTGAAACTGATGGGCTTATAGAAAATGAATCTAACCATGACTGTGGTGGTACTGGCCTTGAAAATCCAATAATAATTTCTTGACGATCAAGATCGGTTTTATAGAAAGCTTCTGGAATGTATGAGAGTATTTTGGGTGGTTCACCTTTTTGTTGCATACTGAATTTATGATAAAATTCTTCATCAAGAGAATTACCATACTTATCTTCTGCTGAAGTTGATATAGTTATTTCATATACAGACTCTTCTGAGAAATCAGAAAATGGTGTAAATGTAAAGCTTGTATAATCAGAATTCCATTCAAAAGTGCCTGAAAGATTTTCGCTTTCATTCTGTAGTGAAAACGCTTTTTCAGTTAATAGTTTGTTACATGTTGCTGAAAATGTAATCTTGATTGAAAAATCAGAAGGGGCTTCTGCTAACAGCTCCTCTTCAGGACTCCATTCAGTGATAAGAAGTGGAGACATATTAAAAAAACTACATGATGTAGTTATTACTATGTAGATAACACATATGAATTTAATTAATGATTGAAAAGACAATTGATACCTCCTCTGCAAGATATTCGCCTTCATTATTTGCATTAGTTGAATCTGATAAAATTGAAAATTTATAAAGTTGGTGTTCCCATGGGAGATTGGTGGATGAACTAATGAAATTTGAATAATATAGAATCAAAGTATTGTTAGATAGCCATTTGTAAGATTCCAGCACAGGATCAGTTACAGGGGGTAAATAACCTTGAAATGTTATACTATTTATAAATCTATTTTGTTCTTCATATGTATCATATTGCTCTGAGGATAGTTGGAGTGTCAAAGACATGCTATTTTCTGGTAAATCCGTTTTAAATTCAATTTCTGTACTGCTGTTGAAATTAGTAATATTGACATTACCTTGTGTTGTAGAACTTGCTGTTAATATGTCTATAGATACAGGTACTATTGCTGGAGTAAATGTTGTCTTATATGATTCAGTTATAAAATTTCCTGCAAGATCTGTTACATCATTACTAATTTTAAGCAGGTATTCTGTTTCTTGTTCCCATCCTTCATCCGGCAGGTATATCCATTGTTGAGGAGTGTCCTTCCATAATCTCCCATTATTTCTTGGTTCTATAGAAAAAGCAGATTCTAATGTTGTTTCAGTAATTTCTTCAGAAAAAACAAATCGTAATGCTGTATGATATTCTATAAGAGCAAAATTGGAGCCAGTTGTTGAAAAGCTTCCATCTGATTCATTGTAGTTTCCTGTTTCGATTCTAAGTAAGGTGGGAGGAGTAGAATCTTTTTGTACGATAAATACTCCATTGTAATCACTATAGAAAGGTTGTCCTGATGAAGATTTTGCATCTGATGAGATACTCCAGGAATATGTTGAAAGATTGTCCCATTGTTCTTTGGGTAATATTGTTACATTTTTATTGTCATTTAACCATTGATAAGAAATATCTATTGTTGGACTTAGGCTAAATTCTTTTTCAAATAGTTCTGTATTGATTGAGTCTGTAAATCCAAATTGGATCGAATCAAAAACTCCTATAGTAACGGCATTATCAGGGCTGAATGATAATAGTCTAACGGGTTCTGATTTATTGACATAATAAAAGGTGTTCATAATATTAACGGTGTGTTGTGCTCCTGATGATGTTGTGACAGAACCAGAAAGAGATAGTAGATATCTATTTCCCTGGAGTAAGTTTTCAACTGGAGATATTTCAATTTTAGAATCAGAAATCCATTTGGAATCAGTATTTATATAAGTTTCAGAGAAGAAATCTTGAATCATTATTCTATCTTTTACTGTTACATCAGAAACTGGTAACGAGAAATTGATAGTTATAGCTTCTTCTTTATTAAGGATGCCTTCTTCTGGTATTGATATCTGAATATCCAAGTCACGAAGATCGATGAAAGAACAAGATACTAAAAATAATATTAGTGTCGAGATGCAACGGCTCTTATTTCTCAATTTCATAACTTACTTCCATTCCATCTCTAAGAAGTCTTGGTGGTTCATCAACAATCACATCTTTTAAAGATAATCCATTTGTTATACATATTTTCCCTTCAGATGAATTTCCAAGATTAATCGTTTTGCTAAAAACTCTGTTGTTTTTTATAACAAATACTCTTGCTGAAGAGTCATTCTTGTCAAAAACACTTGAATCAGGTATAAGAAGTTGTTCTTCTACCTCATTAGTATTTATTTCAACTTTAAAAAACATACCTGGCTTGAATTTACTATCTGAATCAGATATTAACGCCTTTACATTGATATTTCCACTTTGTGGATCTATTGTCGGAGATATCTGGGCAATTTTGGCTTTAAAAATATCTAAACTTACTGATGGGATAGTTATTGATACTGGCATTCCAGTATATATTTGTGTTATTTGGCCTTCCTGCACAGGAAATTCTGCATAGACAGATCCTCTTTTAAAAGTTGTAAGTATTTGGTCTCCAGTTTTAATTCGTTCACCTTCTTCAATATATCTTGCTCCGACAATTCCACTGTAAGGTGATTTTACTGACATTTCATCTATGAGGAGTTCTACAGATTCTAATTGAGAACGGCTGGATGCTACATTTGCTTCTGCGACTTCAACTTGTGCTGATAGTGTTCTAGTATTTAATTCGATAAGCTTTTCTCTTCGAGCTTTTTTATCATTAGGAACCATTCCGTATGTGTTTAGAAGATCCTGATCTCTAAACCCTATTTGTGCAATCTCATAATCTGCAAGGAGATTTTTATAATCTGTTTCTATTCCTCGTATACTGATTTCTAGTTTTTCAACTTCACTTTTACTTGCCCCGTCAATATCAAGAAGCTCTTTCTTTTTTTTATATTCTTTTTTGGCATTATCAAGTTCAAGTTCCTTCTGCTGAATTGATAATACTGATTTGTTGAGTCCTAAAAATCGTGATTCGATTTGTCTTTGACCTTCTTCAAGTTCTGTTTGGGCAAGTTTTAGTTGTGCTAAACTAGACTCTACTGCTGTTTCCATCTGTTTTTTTTGAACCAGAAGTTGAATATTATCGATAACTGCAATAATTTCTCCCGCTTTTACAATATCACCTTCTTCGACTCTAATCGAAGTAATTTTACCATCTGCGGGGGAGGTTATATCGGTTTTTTGAGTAAATGTTAAGCTCCCAAAACTATTTATAACAGGTGCGTATTCTGATACTTCGGGAGATATTGCAATCACTTGCTGAATATCAACGGTTGTGCTAGTTTTGGATATTGAAGAAGAAGTTTTATTATTACAAGAAAAGAGAACCAAAACTGCTATAAGAAATGTATACTTAAAAAATTGATTTTTCATCAGAATTAACCTCTGTTTTTGTTGCAAGTAAGTGGAGATCTGAAGGTGTAAGTCCTAAAGCAATAGCAAATTCTTGTTCTATTTGAATTAATTCAAGTATATTTTGAAGAAGGGCTGTCTCATCTTCTGAATAGTCAATTTGTTCTTCTATCAGTTCAGAACGTTTTATATCACCTTGTTGTTGTTTTAAAACAAGAATGTTTAACTCTCTTTTTTTAAGAATAAGAAGGTTATGATTTATACGAACTGCCTCTCGTTTTTGATTATATTTGTTATAACTGGAAATAACCGCATGCGGAATTGAATCAATTAGCTTATCTATTTTTTCTTGTAGTTCCTGTATCTGTAACTTGGATTGCTTTTCATTTAATAAGGAGCCTACTCCTTTAAAAGGAGTTACTGAAACTGATGATGTCCTGTTTCTTGTCTGGTTTCCGGACATCCCTGCATCAAATGTACTTGAAATTGGAGTTTCCGAATCATTAAAGTCTATATTTATAGCAGTAGAAAATTCTGGTGTAGTAAGCGGTAATTGCTCTCCTGCAAGGCCCAGAGAGACTTCTAAAGAGATCTCTGGAATATAACTTAGTTTTGTTAATTTATACTGTTGCCGTTGTTGGTTTAATTCTAAGAGTGTAGAGCGATATTCAATGTTATAATTAAGCGCCATTTTCTTAATTTGAGATATTGTCAGGTTTATATTTATACCTGTATATTCGGTTATACCAGTATCTATCAGTTCTATTTCTACTTCTGGTGATATTCCTAAGAGTTGTCTAAATTGAAAGAATGTATCATCAAAGTCTGTTTTTCCGTTTTCAATATCAAGTTCAAGCTGTCCTACAGATATTTCTGCTTGAAGTAATTCAAGCTCTGTTACAGTTCCCTGAGTTGCTTCAAGTCTGTATATTTCAAGCTGTTTTTTAGCTTGAGAAAGTGATTTTTTTTGAAGTTTTAATTGAGTTTGTTGAATAAGGAGTTGGTTGTACTTGAGCCAAAGCTGATTTTTTAAATTAAATTCAGCTTGCTCTAACTGTTCTATATTTAGTTGCATTTGTTGTTTTTGAATTTTATTACGTAATGCTGATGCTCCTCCATCAAAAATTTGCTGAGTAAGATGAACCGAAAGGTTGTTATTTCTACTATCAGAATTCATAATATTTATAATATCGCTGCCAGTAAATGAAAATTTAAGGACTGGAAGCCATTCTCTTTTTGATAGTTTGCTTTGTTTTCCTGAAATTTTAAGATTTATTTTTTGGGAATAAAGATCAAATGATTCTTCTATACCTTTATCAACAGCATCCTCGACAGATAATTTCATAGTATCTTGACTGTAAAGGAATATCGATGGTAGGAAAAAAACTAAAAGAATTAAAACTGGCCTGATATTCATTTATTGTTCCTAATGCCTTGGTATCTTTTTAACAAATTTCATGTAG
>JAQQAK010000202.1 GCA_028527945.1 Spirochaetaceae bacterium | reverse complement strand
TTAGACCATAAGCGATATTGTTAAAAACATTCATGTTAGGAAAAAGTGCGTAATCCTGAAAAACCATTCCTATATTTCTTTTAGAGGTCTGAATATTTGAAAAATCTTTCCCATTTATAATAATTTTACCGCTATCAGGTTTTAAAAAACCTGCAAGTAATCTTAGAAGTGTTGTTTTCCCTGAGCCAGATGGCCCTATTATAGAATGGAATTCATTATCATTAATTTTAAGATCTAAAGATAAATTAAAATCACCTTGTGTAAATTGTATCGAATCAAGAATTATGCTCAAAAAAGTTCATCTCCTCCGTATTTATCTATTAAATAAAACGCTGTGCCGCAAATTACGATAAGAATTGTTCCCATCGCACAGGCTCCAAAAAAATTATATGAAGAAATTAATCTGTATATCATTATTGGAATAGTACTGCTTGAGCCATCTGAAAGTATTAGCGAAGAGTTTATCTCTCCTGCGGATATGCAGAAAGCAAAGGCAGCTGCACTGACAACGCTTCCTTTTAATAAAGGTAATTCAACTTTCAGAAAGGTTGCAAAAACTCCAGCACCAAGGCTTAGAGATGCTTCTGAAATGTTATCAGGAAGCTGTCTGATGCCGGTTGTAATTGTTTTTACAGTAAAGGGTAATGCTATTACTGAATGTGAAAAAATTATGAGTAATCCACGTTTATCAAAGTTTGGTGGTAAATATGAAAGGATGCCGTAATAGCCAAGACCTATAACTATAGATGAAACTCCCATAGGAAGCATTAAAAATGTTTCAAAGGATTCTGGAAAGGCCAAACGTTTTTTCGCTAAAAAATAACCTGCAATTATACTTGAAGGAATTGCTATTAAAATAGTACCAAGAGCATAAAGAATAGAGTTTTTGATTGATGAAAGTAAGGAAACAGAGTCTAAAAGCGATTTATACTGTTTTAATGAAAAAACAACATTTCCAGACCAGCCAGCTCTGCTCTGAAAAGACCTTACGCAAACTGCAATAATTGGGCCTGCTATTAGTAGAATTATAATAAAAATATATAATATCATTATAATTTTGGCTCCAGGATGTAAGCTTTTTAATTTTATAGGAGTCAACTTTCTTTCATCATTATTTGAATTGGTTGCAAGTTTTTGAAGTTTTATATAGATAAATGTAAAAACTATTGTAAGGCAGGCTCCTATAATTGCTAAAGATGCTGCAGCTTCAAGATTTAGATTTATTCGGGCGAACCTGTATATTTCTACTTCTATCGTAGAGCAGGCAGGGCCTCCTCCCAAAATAAGGACAACTGCAAAACTCATAAAACAATAAATAAAAATAAGAGATGCTGCAGCTATTATAGATGGTAGTAAGGCAGGAAGAATAACAGAAAAGAATATTTTTGTTTTTCCTGCTCCAAGACTTTCTGCAGCTTCTATACGATTGGCTCCAATATTTTTCCATGAAGAAGAAATAAATCTTAGGCTTATAGGAAAATTATAAAAAGCATGTGCAAGTATAATGGCTTTAAAAGAGTAAAGAATCTTTAGTGGAGGTGTTTCTGCTCCGGTTATGAGCATTAAAACTTTATTGATAACACCATTATTGCCAAAACATAATACAAAACCAATTACAACAAGAATTGAAGGAAGCACAAATGGAACTGTTGTCAAACTATTTATGAAGTTTTTTCCTTTAAACTCAAGATGACTCATTATCCACGCACCAGGAAAACCAAGAATTAGAGACACAAAAGTACTGACTACTGCCTGTAGAAAGGTGAATCTAATGACAGACAAATAATATGAATCAGTAAGAAAATTTCTAATTGTACCAATATTGGCATATCGCAGTACTGATATAACCGGTATTACAAAGAATAAAAAAACTACAAGAGTTGGGATAAGAATTATAAGATTAGAAAAAGCCCGCTCTCCAGGTTTTGAAACCCTGAAGAGCGAAAAATTATTAGTCAACTGTAACCTCAAGCCATTCTTTTATCCAGTTATCAAGATTATTTTCAATATCATCTTTATTTAGCTGGAGTATTTTTTCAGGAGCTTTAACCCCTTCAAAAGACTTTGGCAATTCTGTATTGCTGGAAATCGGCATCATATAATTTGTAAGAGGAATAGCTTTTTGAAAGTCATCTGTAAGCATGTATTCAATGAATTTTTTAGCAGCCTCTTTATTAGCAGCGCCTTTTAGAATTCCCATTCCTTCAATTTCAAGGTAATTGCCTTCATCGAAAATAGCTGCCTTATATCTATCTGTTCCTTGTGTTTCGATATGTACTGGAGGACTTGTATTGTAGCTTAGAACATAACTGGCTTCACCTGATGTGTATAAACCATAGCCTGAAGACCAGCCATCTGTAATTGTCATTATAGATGGTTTTAAACGTTTCCAGTAATCAGTGAAATCATCTCCGTACACAGAAATGGTCCAAAGTAGAAATCCAAGCCCAGGGTTTGAAGTTCTTGGATCCATTAGAACAATTGAATCTTTGTATTCATCTTTAGTAAGATCTTCAAGAGACTTCGGAGGATTATCAACTTTAGCTGAATCATAATTAATTGCGAAGTATCCGTAATCGAATGGAATTACATGATAACTATCGTCAAAGATAAGTTCTTCTGGAACAAATTTGATATTTTCAGGTTTATAAACATCAAGAATGTCTTCATTCAAAGCTTTTGCAAGCATATTATTATCAATACCTATGATAATATCAGCTTGAGGGTTATCTTTTTCAAGTATTGCTCTGCTTAAAACCTGTCCTCCATCTCCAGCTGTTTTAATGTCAACCTTGATACCATATTTTTCTTCAAAAGGTGGGATTGCTTGAACTGCTGGTCCCCATTCTGAGGCAAATGAATCATAGGCATAGATAACGAGATGTTTATCATTGCCATTGTCGCTTGAGTTTTCAGAAGCTTCTTTTTGCTCGCTTTGTCCGCCTGCAAAGATGAAAGCTGCTGCCGCAAACATCAATAGTGTTGTTAATAACGTTTTCTTCATAATAAGAAAACCTCCATGAGAAATTTTTGATGTGTGGGTGTGTTTATGTCTCGCTCCCTACGTCGGTGCTAACCGAATCAGGTTCAACGGGTATAATCTCAGGTCAAAAATTGACCACCCCACGACGTCTGTTAGTTAATAAGATAAAGCTTATAATGTCAAGTTGATAAGGATGAAATGAAAAATAAAATTAAAAGCAGGGTTTTAAAACCATCATTTTCCATGTATTCTAAGGTATAATGAACATTAAGATTATTTTCACTGGTGGGGGAACCGCCGGACATGTATATCCTGGATTATCTGTTGCTGAGAAAATAAAACAACTTGAACCTGAAGTTGAGCTGCTATGGATTGGTTCAAATAAGGGGATGGAAGGCGAAATTGTAAGAGAAGCCGGAATTGATTTTAAAGGTGTTCCTTCCGGAAAATTGAGACGATATTTTTCTTTTAAAAATTTTACCGATTTATTCAGAATAGCTGGAGGACTTTTTAAATCTTGCAGCATAATAAGAAAGTTTAAGCCTGATTTAATATTTTCAAAGGGCGGTTTTGTAAGTGTAACACCAGTTGCTGCTGCTGGTATTATGAAGATACCGGTTTTTTCACATGAATCAGATGTTACTCCAGGTTTGGCTACAAGAATAAATTCAAGATTTTCAAAAAAGATTTTTGTATCTTATGAAAAAACCTGTGATTACATCTCAGGCGGAAAGGCCGTTTTAAGTGGAAATCCGGTAAGAACTGCAATTTTTGAAGCAGATTCTCAAAAGGGTCGTGAAATAATTAAAGCTGGTGATAAAAAAATAATTATGATTATTGGTGGGAGTCTAGGCGCTCTTCAAGTTAACAAACTTATAGAGAGTATAGTTGGAAGTTTGTCTGAAAAGTATTGTATAATACACCAGAGCGGAAAACATCAGTTTGCTGGTGAAATACCTGAAAACTATAAAAGGTTTGAATATATAAAAGAGGAGTTGCCTCATTTTATGGCTGCTGCTGATTTAATTATAAGCCGTGCTGGAGCCTCTGCATTATGGGAAATTGCTGCGCTCGGAAAGCCTTCAATTCTTATTCCTTTAGGAACTGGCGCAAGCCGCGGTGATCAGCAGAAAAACGCGGACATATTCAAAGATGCCGGGGCCTCTACTGTGCTTGAAGGAAATGTTACTCCACAGCAATTGAATAAAGCTATAGAAGATATTATGAATAATGAAGAAAAGAAAAAACAAATGAGTGATGCTGCTGTAAAATTGGTAAACGGAAATCCTGCTGAGTTTATAGCAGAATATATTTTAGGAGAAGTTAAAAAATGCAGATAGGTAATATATTTGTTCCAGCAATAGATCTGTTTTTTACTGCAATAGTTCTTTTTATGACAATAAAGGCAATAATAAAAGGTTTTGTCTCTGAAGTGATGGGAATTGCCTCAATTGGCGCAGGGTTAATTCTTGGTGTATTATTTTCACCATTATTAGGCAGTTTTATAGAAACACAATTTGGAATAACTAATTGGAGTCAGGTTATTGCTTTTTTAGTTATTTTTCTTGTTTGCTATCTGCTTACAAAAATATTTGAAAATGGAATAACAGCTCTAATAAATAAAATACATCTTAATAAACTGGACAGAGCTCTTGGTATGTTTTTTGGTATACTGGAAGGTCTTGTAATTATAATAATTATTATTTTTATAATTCAGGTTCAACCATTTTTTGATACAACTAATATTGAGCATAATAGTTTTTATATACAAATGCTCCATCAGTTTATGCCTGATGGAGAACAAGTCTTGGATGAAGCAATAAAGAATGTTTGAGAATATAATAGGTCAAGAACGTGTAACAAAGGAGCTTGAGAAGGCTCTAAAAACAAATACTCTCCCTGGAGCTATTCTTTTTAGTGGTGAGCATTATAGTGGAAAAGTTTCAACTGCTTTAGAGCTTGCAAGAAGCCTTTCATGTAAGGGAGATAAAAGCTGGAACTGTTCATGCAAAAACTGTGAAAGTCACAGAAACATGCTTTATCCTTATCTGCAAATTATTGGGCCTGGCAATTTTATTGATGAAATAAATATTTGCGCTGACATTGTAAAAAACGGGCAGCCTGTATATGCCAGATATATGTTTATCCGTTCTGTAAGAAAACTTTTAAAACGGTTTGATCCTGTTTTATGGGAAGGCACTGAGAACAAATATAAGCAAGTTGCCTCAAATGCTGTTAAAGCTGAAGAGTTATTACGTGAAATAAGTGTTAATTCTGATGATATTCAAGATAGCGTAAAGTTCGTGAAAAAAGTAGATAAAATTGTCAGCGAATGCTCTAAGGTTGCAGATTCTATAGCAAACGATAAAATACCGATAGATCAAATCAGAAAAATATCTTCCTGGGCACATTCGGCAACAGATTCTGTAAAAATAATAATAATTGAAAATGCTGACGCAATGGGAGAATCTTCACGTAACTCACTTTTAAAAATACTGGAAGAGCCTCCTTCTTCATGTTATTTCATTTTAACAACAAGCAGGAAGGGTGCTATAATTCCAACTATTTTATCACGAGTTAGAATCTTTAATTTTCCTGAAAGAACACAAGCTGATTCAGCAGAAGTTATAAACAGGATATTCAGAGAAGATTCTGGAAGTTTCAGAAGTATAAGAGAATATTTTCTTGGAAGAAAGACTGATTATGAGACAATAAAAAAATTATCAGAAGTTTTTGTTTCTGCTATCAAAGAAAATAGTAAATCAGGTAAGATTTTAAATATAGATATGATAGCGGATTTTAAACCTGTTTATTCAAGTAAGACAGATTTTGTTATGTTTATCGAAAATTGTATGGAATCCTTTCGTGATGATGTTA
>JAQQAK010000201.1 GCA_028527945.1 Spirochaetaceae bacterium | reverse complement strand
TAGGAATATTGACAGCTTTCTTGCAATCTTCAACTAACGATAAATATTCATCAAGGAAAAAGTTTGTAACCATTCCATTAAAAAAATCAAGAGCATCAGCATGTACACCGGAATCAAATTCTTCCGTCATTTTATTACTTTCATACAGTATCTGCTCTTCAAAAAGCGATTTCAGAACAACAGCACCAGCACCGTTCTGTTCTAACTCTTTTACTTTATCTACGGTTGAAGTTAAGCTTGAACTTGCTGCAACAACAGGTGAAGATAATTCAAGCCCCATATATTTTGTTTTAAGATCTGCCAAAACAACTCTCCCTTTCTATAATTTGTAGGGAACTTTTATATTATATCCCTTGTAGACAATAAAAGTTTCTACATCTTGTACATTCTCTATTTTTGTAACTTCATCAGTATAAAACTCAAGAAGGCTAAACTCTTCATTTAAAAGAACCTGAACTATTAAATCATAACGTCCTGTTACTACAGCTACTGAAATAACACCCCGGAGATTACTAAACTCTTCTCCCTTTTCAACAAGACGCATATTATTTATTTTAACACCTATTATTGCGGTTTGATGGCCAGGAATTCTTTCAGGATCTATAAGACCACTAATATTCAGAACCCCTTCATCTACAAGCTTATTAACTCTTGCCCTGACTGTATTCTCTGTTATTGAAAGTTCATCAGCAATAATCTTGTAAGATTTTCTTCCATCCTGCAGGTGTTTTATAATTTGTAAGTTTACATCATCAAATTTCATTTTGTTAAAGCAAATTCCTTCATAAAATTTGCAAGACAAGCAGCCCCTTCCATAGGCATTGAATTATAAACTGAAGCCCGGCATCCACCTACACTTCTATGGCCTTTAAGACCAACCATACCTTTTTCTTCAGCTTTTTTTACAAATTCTTTTTCAAGTTCTTCATTCTGCATTGTAAATACAATATTCATCTTGGAACGGTTTTCTTGCTGCACAGGACATTTATAAAAACCATTGCTTGAATCTATTACATCATATATCAGAGAGGCCTTTTCTGCATTAACTTTCTCAACAGCTTTGAGCCCTCCAAGAGCTTTTAATCTTTTCAATACAAGCATGGTGGCATAAATACTAAAGACAGGCGGTGTATTATAAAGCGAATTCTTATCAGCATGAATAGAATAATCAAGATATGCCGTAAGAGTTTTATTCTTACTTCTTTCAAGAAGATCATCTCTAATTATAACAAGAGTTGTTCCTGCAGGTCCAAGATTCTTCTGAGCACCAGCATAAATAAGTCCAAACTTTTCAGCCGGAACAGGCCGTGACATAATATCACTGGACATATCTGCGACAAGCGGAACATCTTTTGTGTCTGGAAACTTCTGCCATTCAAGTCCGCCAATAGTTTCGTTTGATGTAATATGTAAATATGAAGCATTTTTATCTATATCAAGTTCAGACGGAAGTTCAGTATAATTATTAGCCTTACCATCATAAGCAGCCTTTGCAAGTCCCAACTTTCCAGCGTCAGCGTATGCTTTTTTTGCCCAGGCACCAGTAAGAGTATAATACGCAGGTTTTGATTCAATCATCAAATTTGAAGGTATCATTGTAAACTGTAATGTAGCTCCACCACCAAGAAATAGTACCTTGTAATTATCAGGAAGATTTAAAAGTTCTTTAACAAGCTGAACAGCATTATTATGAATCTCATCATATTCCTTACTTCTATGGCTTGTTTCGATAAGAGACATTCCCATTCCCTTGTAATCAACCATATCAGTTTTAATTTCTTCAAGAACATCTACAGGCAGGGTTGAAGGCCCCGCGTAAAAATTATATTTTCGCATTTTTCTCTCCATGACTAAGTCTCAACTGGGATATATAATCTCACTTTTAGAGCAAATTTACAACTACTTTAGTTGGTTGAGAATACTTGTTGTAACATAAAAAAAGACCGCCTATAAATGGCGGCCCGAGTAATAAGCCGGCTATCACCGGCTGATTGCTAGTAAGACTTCATGTTCTGGATTTTGCGCTGCTTTTTCATCTGCTTGCGCTCCATCGCTTTCTTCTTTCGATTTTTGATGGTAGAAGGTTTTTCAAAGTATTCACGCTTCTTCCATTCACGTATAATACCTTCTTTCTCAACCATTCTCTTAAAGCGTTTAATAGCCTTTTCTAATGGTTCACCTTCATCAATATTAACATGAGCGATAGCAATCACCCCCTCATAAATTTATTGTTACTACATATTACTTAAAATAAAAGCTTTGTCAATTATACCGGTAGATAGAAACGGCTCAGGCTTAACAGCAACTCCTCCTACCCTCATTTCCCAATGCAAATGAGCTCCAGTTGCAAGACCTGTTGCCCCTACTTCTCCAATAAGTTCTCCTTTTTTTACGCTTTGCCCTAATTCTGTATCAATACCACTTAAATGATAATAGAGAGAATAAACTCCTGGGAGATGTTCTATAACTACACTTAATCCGGTAATTATACGATCTCCTGCAAAAACTATTTGCCCTTCACCAGCAGCATATACTGAAGTTCCAGGAACAGCTGAATAATCTATGCCATTATGAATAGATTTTGCTTTGGTTCCGTCATCATAAAGATACGTTCGCCTGTCTCCATAAAAAGAAGTAATTCTCAGTTCAGTAACAGGTTTTTTCAATATTCCGTTCTCATAAACGTCATCTTTATTAACTTTTAATAAAATCTTTGTCAGAGCCCTGGCCTGCTCCCGCCTTTGTTCGCCATCATCCTGCCTAAGAGAAGTCATATGACTATTTAGTGGAATATCTTCACATATGAATGACTCTTTTATAACCTCGATATTTTTTGTCTGATCTTCAAGTTTTACAGTATAAGTTCCTACAGGTAAAGTTGAAGGGACTCCAAGAAGACCTATAATTACATTATGTCCATCAAGATTATCTTCAAAACATTCAGAATTAGAATAAAACTTGTCACCTTTTGAAAGCGAAATCTTAAGCCCTTCTTCACCACCTTTTACAAACACGGTAATAACTCCACCTTGTTTTACAGAAGCCGGAACGAATAAATCCACTGCATAAGAACTGCAGGCCATTAATATAAAAAAGAGAATTAATACTAATTTTTTTTTCATTTATTTAAATCCATTATTGTAAGTTGCAAACTTTCCTTATTCATAAAATAATTTCGCCCCAAGCGAAATACTATATCAACCGTATCACCTATTTTAAAATCTCTGTTAGCACGCTCAGCTGCGTTCCAATAAACTGCGGGCCATTTATATTTTCCAGCAGCAAGAAGAAGCTTTAAATGCTGTTTTTCTGTTTTTCCAAGAAGCTCCATACTCTCAATCTTAACTTGTTTAGTTAAAAATAAAAGCGCCGGACAGTTTTCTCCATATGGTTCAAATATTTCAACTATTTTTATTAAATCCGGGTTCATATAAGAGTGAGGTATTTCTGCATCAATATCTATTGATGACTCTGAAACGTCTGGTCCTTTTAATTTTGGAGCAAGAGCTTCTATTCTTGCAGAAAACTCTGCGAATTTGGAAAGCTCAATACTATAACCGGCAGCAAAATCATGGCCGCCAAAATCTATACATAAATCCTGAGCTCCGGCTATGAAATTTTTTACATTTATATCCATCGCGCTTCTAATAGATCCAACAGCCTTGTCATCAAGAATAGCAATTGCCATTGCAGGAACTCCAAAAAAGTTAGCTAGCCTTGCGGCCATTATACCTGTAATACCACGGTTTAAAGATTTATCCGCAACCATAACAAGCTTTGCGTCCATATCCTGATAGCTCTGTTTAGCCTGCGGCAAAAGCTTTTTCCAGGCATCCTCACCAAGCTTTTTTCGTTTTCTGTTAAGCCCAATAACTTCTTCTGTAAGTCTGTTTATATCTTCAGGATTATCTGCAAGCAAAAGCTCGACAGCCTTTGAAGGCACACCAAGACGACCTGTGGCATTTATTATAGGAGTAATCTGCCAGCCAATATCCTTGGTACTCAAAGGTTTTCCAAGCAGATTTTTTGAAGCAAGAAGGCTTCTAAGCCCCGGCCTTTCAGTTCTTGTTAAAACATTCATTCCCCTTTTAACTATAATTCTGTTTTCGTCAGAAAGAGGCATCATATCTGCTATTGTACCAAGGGCAACAAGATCAAGATTTTTCTCAAAATCAGTAGATAGGGCCGGATCTTTTTTTATAATAAAGGTGTAAAAAAGATTAAAGAAAACATCTATTTCTTCAGGCTGCTTTTCACCATATTTACTCATACGACTTCCGTCTCTCATTTTGAGAAGACTCTTTTCTCTTAATGATGGAAAAGTTTTCCAAATTTCAGGCGCGGTATCTAATAAATGAATATCTGTATTACTTCCAAAAATATTGTGAAGCATTTTTTTCTGAGGTTCGGCATTATATACAAAAATTGGAAGAGATAGAAAATCTTTCAATCTTGAATTTGAAGAATCTATCATTCCTGGAACAAATGTTTCAGAAATTCTTTCAAGCTCCACCAGATTCCTTACTTTTATAGCGTCCAGAATATATGAATTATCATTGCCAGGACGTATGTTAAGCATGCATATTTCTTGATTGTAATTATAATTATTAGTGTACCTTAACGCCCAGATAAGTTTTAATACGACGCCACAGCCCGCAAGATGAGCAAAAGGATAGCAACTATCTTCAAGTTTAGGATTAATAATTGCATAAGCAGGCGGAAGAAGTTCCGGACAATTATGATGATCAGTTACTATTGTATCTATTCCAAGATCAGCGGCATGTTTTATTTCATTATAATTAGAAATACCACAGTCCACTGTTAAAAGGAGACTTCCGCATCTTTTATAAAAATCATCAACAGCTGCAATTGTAATTCCATAGGGGTCATCACCTTCCGGTAAAGCCCATTCAACATCTATTCCCATTGCTTTTAGCTCAGTATAAAGGAGAACAGTTGAAGTAATACCATCTACATCTCTGTCGCCAAAGATCTTGACCTTCTCACCTTCAGAGGCCGCTTGTTTTATTCTTTCAACAACTTCTTCCATTCCAAGAAAGTTGTAGGGATTATGAAGATATTGTAAATCATCTTCAAGAAAGAATTTAATTTCAGAAAAATCAGTTATTCCACGTCTTTCAAAAATAGAAGAAGTCAGAAGATCAATTCCAAATCTTGAAGAAATAGATCTTACCTTCTCAGAGTTAATTTCTTTTTTATTCCAAACCATAATCTATATATTCCAGGGTATTCAGCGGAGCATCTATTATATTTTT
>JAQQAK010000200.1 GCA_028527945.1 Spirochaetaceae bacterium | reverse complement strand
AACACAGCTTTAAGCCATAGACTACAATTTGCGCCGCATAGATTTTTCTGTTCAGGAATACAAACTTATTATGACATTTTAAACTTTATAAACGAAGTAAAACTTGGAATACACCCATTTCTGGATAAAGATTGCCAGTACGACTTTTTCTCATATTCTATTGGTTCAACCTTAACAGAGGTTCTTTTAACAAGTAACTATAATGGGTACTTTGATAATTCAAGAGCGTTCTTGTTTTGCGGAGGTGCAGCACTTGATACGACTGACCCTGTTTGTAAAACAATAATGGACAAAGAAGCACACAGTGAACTTTTCAGATGGCTTGCTACCCTCTTTGAATCTGTAACAGATATGAGCCGCAGAGTAAAAGAAATCTTTTTTCAGGAGCTGCCTGAAGTCTTAAACTTTAAAAGCTTTCTCTTTTATGAAAAGATGCAAAGCTATAGAGAGTTAACACTAAAAAACAACTCATCCAAGATCAGGGGACTTTGTTTGAAAAAAGACCAAGTTTTTCCAATGGATGCCGCTAAAAAAACTTTAAATGGCTTTTATAATGATATTGATATCAAAATGGATATAATAGATTTTCCATATGAATACAAACACGAAGAGCCATTTCCAGCTACAGAAAAAAATAGAGATGAAGTTGATAAAGCGTTTAACGAGGTCTTAACAGCCGCGACAGATTTTTTTAATAGGAGCGCATAATTTTCACTTAAAAGCGTCAGCCCCTTTACTTTCATGCTTTCTTTGCTTATTTTTAGACATACGGAGTTTTTAATGATAACACCAGATAAGAATAATAAAGACGATATTAATATGTCTAAAAAAAATGATGACAACAACAGCTGGTTCAACAACAAGGACAGCAAAAAGAAAGGCGGAGGACCGAATCTTCAGGAACCGCTCTTTAACTTTAATAAGGGCCAGTTTAAATTTTCTTTCTGGTTCTTTGCCGCGGCAATTTTGATAATTTTTTTGCTAAACACTTTTTTGACATCAAACAGCTCACAACTGGTTTCATTCAGCACCTTTAAAGAGCTTATAAAGAATGGAACCATTACTGAAGTACAGATATCAAATGATTATTATCTAGGCTTAAACTCTCAGTCCGGCATACAACTACCTGGGTCCTCAACATCAACTTACAGAACAGTACCGGTAAATGATCCGTCATTTATCCCACTGCTTGATAAAAACAATGTTAAATACAGCGCAGCCTCGGAACGTGCGTCCAATATTATAAACATGCTCCTGGGCTGGATCTTACCATTTGTATTTATCTTTTTTATCTGGAGATTTATGTTCAAAAAAATGGGATCTTCAGGTACCGGAATAATGAGTTTTGGAAAAAATAACGCTCAGATTATAGCAGAAGGCGATACAAACACAACCTTTGATGACGTAGCAGGCGCGGATGAAGCAAAAGATGAACTTATTGAAGTAGTAGACTTTCTAAAAACACCAAAAAAATATCTTGATATAGGCGGAAAAATACCTAAAGGTGTTCTTCTTGTCGGAAGCCCGGGAACGGGAAAAACTCTTCTTGCAAGAGCAGTTGCCGGAAGCGCCGGGGTTCCCTTTTTCAGATTGAGCGGCGCTGATTTTGTAGAAATGTTTGTTGGTGTTGGTGCGGCAAGGGTTAGAGATTTATTTAAACAAGCAAGAGAAAAAGCTCCATGTATAATCTTCATTGATGAGCTTGATGCCATAGGTAAAAGCAGAATGGGAAATGCCGGAGGTAATGATGAAAGAGAACAGACTCTTAATCAGCTGCTTGTTGAAATGGACGGCTTCAGCGCAAAATCAGGAGTAATACTTCTTGGAGCAACAAACCGGCCAGAGGTTCTTGACGCGGCTTTACTAAGACCGGGACGTTTTGACCGTCAGGTTGTTGTAGATAAACCGGATATAAATGGACGTGAAGCGATTCTGAAAATACACGCTGCTGAAGTTAAAATGAGCAAAGAAGTTGATCTTAAAGAAATAGCCAAATCAACACCTGGTTTTGTTGGCGCTGATTTGGCAAATATTATAAATGAGAGTGCACTTCTTGCTGTCAGAGCAGGCAGAAAGAAAGTTATTCAGGAAGATTTGGAAGAAGCAATTGAAAAAACAATGGCAGGACTCCAGAAGAAAAACCGTGTAATAAACAAGAAAGAACGAAAGATTGTAGCCTACCACGAAACAGGACACGCAATTACTGCAGCATTAACTGAAGGATCTGATCCTGTTCAAAAAATTACTATAATTCCACGCGGAATTGGAGCTTTAGGTTACACACTTCAAACTCCAACAGAAGACAGGTTTCTCATGACAGAGAGAGAGCTTATAGGAAAGATAGATGTTCTTTTGGGAGGACGAGCTGCTGAAGAAATAATATTTAAAGAGATTTCTACTGGAGCTGCAAACGATATTACACGTGCAACAGATATTGCAAGAAGCCTGATAACAGAATACGGTATGAGCGAAAAGTTTAAGAATATGGTTCTTACAAAACGGGGAGCAAGTTTTCTTGGACAGGAATCGGGTCTTAGTCAGAGAGAATATGCTGAGACAACTCAGCAATATATTGATGAAGAAGTCGCGTCTATTATTCAAAACAGATACGAGGCCGTTTTAAAGAATCTTAAAGCTAATGAAGATAAACTCGAAGCAATAACCCAAAAGCTTCTTGAGAAAGAAACAATTGCTTCTGAAGAATTTTCAGAAATGATGAAAGCTTAAACAATATCCCAAAAAGCTTTAATAAGCGGAGAAGAAAGCCGTCTTTTCTGGACACATATTCCAACAGAATATGGTTCTAAAGGCGGCTTTACATTTATAGGACTCACATTAACCTCAAATGGTCTTTTTTCAAACACAAGCCCCGGAATAATACCAACACCACAGCCAAGATTTACCATTGCGAGAATAGCTTCATTCCCCTCTGCCTCGGCATAAATATTGGGAACAATCCCCTTTTCCCTAAACCATAAATCTACTCTTCTCCTAGCCAGCTCTCTCTCAGGAAGAATCATTGGAACCTTGTCCCAGGGAATCTCATCTGCATCAACACCTGAATAATGCCAATCTTTAGAAGGAACAATGAATAAGAGAGGGGTCTTTTTTATTTCTCTAAAAACAAGATTAGATGGAATACTATCAGGTTTTGCCGCTACCGCAATATCAACAATACCTTCCTGAACATTAGTAATGCCCATTGCGACTTCACCGGTTCTAAGTTTTATATGTATTTCCGGATACTGTTTCCTAAATTTCGTCAAAACATCAGGAAGAATACTATAACAAGCAGTAACTGAACAATATAGTGTAAGCTCTCCTCTCAGATTCTGTCCGCCTCCACCAAGCTCATCTTTAACTTCCTGCCAGAGTCTGAGAGACTCAGAGGCAAAATCAGCAAACCTTCGGCCAGCTGGAGTAAGTGTCACTATTCTGTTATCTCTCTCAAACAAAAGGCAGCCTACTTCATCTTCAAGTCGTTTAATCTGACGGCTTAAAGCTGAACAGCTGATATTACACTGCTGACTGGTTTTTCCATAATGAAGGTTATCAGCAAGTGATAAAAAAAGCTTTAAAGAATACTGATCCAATATAATTCCCTTAATATAAAGATTTAGTCCACTTTGATGGAGGAGGAAAAATTATAACTTTTTTTTGAAATAGCTCATCCATGTCTGGTTCAAAATAATCTACAGACGCTGAAAGCACCAAAGCAGGTATTCGTTGAATGTTCTTTGCACGTTCTCTTTCAAGACCATTGGCATCTATCCATCCCCAGACATCTGCTTCTTTTTCTCTAAACGCAGTGGTACAATATATATTTCCAGCAATATCTCCATAATCAATAACATAAAAATGAACCTTATAGCCGCAGCGTTTTAAAATATCATAATAAAGCAAAGCTATATCTGTATTGTCCGCGGAATACATTTTTAAAGTTTTTTCAGGCATCTGAAGTTTTCGATCTTCTGAGTTTTTATTTATAATGTCATTAACAGATTTATAAATATTATCTACAAGATCACCGCTCATTTCCATTCGGGATCGTATGAACGAATATAACTCAGCGCCTTCTTTTCCCATAGGTCTATAATCTTCGATATTCTCTTT
>JAQQAK010000199.1 GCA_028527945.1 Spirochaetaceae bacterium | reverse complement strand
TTAGACGAAAATTTTTCAGGGAGGCTTTTTTGAAAATTCTATCATTGATAAAGAAATTAGTAGCTGACGGAATAATTGAAAAGAATGAACCTATTTCGATGTCTGAGATAACAGAGATTGAAAAGAAACTATGTGTTATTTTCCCTGACGACATAAAAGAAGTCTACACATATAGTAATGGTTTCGATGCTTTTGATGGTAACCTTCAGCTTTATCCCATGGCTATAGATGATGATTTCTGTATACTTAATGCCTCAAACTCTCATAGGTCCTGGGATTGGCCAATACCGCAAGAGATGGTTATCTTCGGTGATAATGGTTGTGGTGAACCATATGGGTTTTGGCTATCTGAAGGAAAAACAGAGACTAAATGTCTAATTGTTCAAACAGGAGAAATCTTTGAGGACAAATGCTTATCTATTGTAGCTAATTCATTCTCTGATTTTCTTCTTATTGTTTTGAGTTTTAACCTTTTAGATGAATCTAAGGACAATTTCACCGAACTTACTGAATACTACGAGTTTGATGAGAGTATTGTGGTTGACGATGAAGAACTACTTTTTAAAAACATTAAAAATGTTATAAATCCTAATCTGATGAACTTCACAGCAGACCCATATAGAGATTTACTCAACAAAAAAGAAGTAATTGAGTTTGCAAAACCCTGAAAAATCGTCGTCTAACAGACAATATATGCTCGTTTCACTCGGGCTTCGCCAAATCTACCACTTCGTGGTAGACTTCATATATTGTCGGAGCGTTATACGCAAGGCTAAGAAAAATATCGCCGTGAATAAATGTCTTTCTGATTGTTGATAATGTTAGAAAAAGTATTTTCAGAACCAAACACTAAATTTAAAATTGGGTGTTCTATTTTTATTGGTTCCTATTTTTATTGAAAAATATTCTTTTTTCCAAAGCTAAAACGTAGTATTATATCTTAGTCTGTAGGGGGCGCATAAAATATAGCGTATTGTTTTGCTCGTTTCAGCATAGTTTCTTTTTGAAAATACTTTTTGGGGCAAACGTAATAGCAAAACTTTATTTTTATCCGGCTGTAGGATTAAGAACCGCCCAGCGTATAACAGCGAATATGAAGTTCCGCTTCGCTCCACCCAAATTGCACTTTGTCATAGTTTTTGCTTGTGGTAGAATATTCAAGCAGGACAACAAAAACATATGCCAACCGGCTTCGCCGGGCGTACAACTTTTCATATTCGCTAAACGTTATAAGAAATGCCCATTTTTGAGGCTTAACTAAAATCATTGGCTATCCATGGCCGAACACTGTAATATATTTGATTGGGGTACAGCAAATGGATGAATTATTTAATAGATCTGATTGGCATAATTTTGTTCAAGGAAACAAAAAATCTCTTGAAGAAGAAATAAAAAAATATAATGGAAACAAACTCCTAAACACTTCGGAAGATGATCTAGTTAAATACTTTTATGACAAATATTTTTTTAACGTCCCTGAAATCAATGAGAGCGAAATTTCAGTCGAACAAAATGAAATTGATATTGATGTGAGTAGAGATCCAATGAGGTCTATCTGGGATAGAAATCAACCCTTTTACATAAAAGGTACTAAAATAACTTTTTATATCCCGTTTTCAGGTGAGGACATTTTTTTTAGCGTCCAACCTTCACATTATTATATGAAAAGAATTTCGGGAAAAATATTAAATGGTTGTATAATTCATTCCATCTCTTCGCCCGATTTAACAACAAAGAAAATACAATCAAATATCGAACAATATCTTCGTGAAATAAATGAATATATCAATACTCAGAGAAAGGACTCAGTTCCGTACAATAATGCTCTTGAAGGTACTATAAGGAGACAACTTCAAAATAGGAAAAGCAAACTATTAGCTAATCAAAATCTTGTTTCATCGTTAGGTTTTAAACTTAAAGAAAATAGCGCAATGCCAACATCCTATTCTGCACCTGAGGTTAAAAGGAAAAATATCAAATTACCACCAGCATCTTCGGAACCATATAAACCTGAACCGGAATTGTTAGAGAAAGACTATGAAAACATTCTCAGTATTTTAGAAAATATGATTCATGTAATGGAAAGAAGTCCAACCGCTTTTAGGAATATTGATGAAGAATCCTTGCGAATGCATTTTATAGTTCAATTAAATGGACATTATGAAGGAAATGCGACTGGAGAAACTTTTAATTACAAGGGAAAAACTGACATACTAATTCGCTCTAATGATAAAAATATATTTATCGGAGAATGTAAGTTCTGGAAGGGAAAAGCACAATATTTAAAAACAATAGATCAGATTTTGGGATACTCATCATGGAAAGATACTAAAGTTGCTGTTTTGATTTTTAACAGGAACAAAAGCTTATCGACTGTTATCAAAACAATAAAAGAAGCAACTATAGAACACCCAAATTATAAAAAAACAATAAATGATAGCAGTGAAACTAAATTCAAATATAGATTTTCTCAATTGTCCGATCAGAATAGAGAGATTACATTAACCGTGATGGTATTCGATGTTCCAAGTGAATGAAGCTTTCCCAATTAAATGCCCTCCATGCCAATTAATTTTCACAAAAGGCAAAAATGGGCACTTCTTATAACAACGCATAGCCGGTTCCGCCTTCGGCTGCACCCAAATTGGCTTCGCCAACTTCGGCTATGCGCGGAACGTTATGTGTAATGAAAAAAAATGAAAACATATAATGAGGATAAATGTTTATTGTAGAAGATCAAAATCATTGTCAGTATATGGGTAAATATGAAACTTACGAAGCTGCAATTGAGAAACTTAATGAATTAAGCAGAATCCCGTGGGATCAGGAACCCAATAGATGTCCTTGTCGCAGTTGGAGAACTTGTGAAAGAGAATATGTTATTATTGAGGGCAAAAATGAAAATGACAAATGGGTTCAGATCTCAAGGACTAATTTCCTCAAGATTTCTTATGCAGGTGTTGAATGGTTGACTCAGTGAAATCAATTCAAACCATTCATTTTTTTTCACTACACCTAACGAAGCTGTCGCAAAAGGCTAAAACTTATCCAATAGACGTAAAATTAGACAAGAATCCACCTTTTCTTTATACAGGTTCTATCTTAATGAGCATTCAGCACCACAAGAGTTCTGAATGTTCACATCGTTGTTACTCAA
>JAQQAK010000198.1 GCA_028527945.1 Spirochaetaceae bacterium | reverse complement strand
CTTGCAAAATCTATTGTATTCTGTACTTTTTTGGAATCTTCAAGCCAATCAAATTTTAACAAATCTTCGCTTGAAGTTTTATTCGCGTCCCAACTAAAAATAGATTGGAACGCGATAATTCTGCCTTGTCTACGGGATCCCATTAGTTAATGTTTTCCTCGAATATCTTAACATCAGCATCTTTTTTAAGATCTGCTACTATTTCATTTAAGGCATTAGATACAGCTTCATTCTGTTTTTGAGAAATAAGCCTTTGTGCTATGTATTCTCGTACAGTTTGATCAGTACCAGGCATAACAGGATCATCGAGTGACAGTATCTTAGCCTCACGATATTCTGTTACTTTTACAATATGATAACCAAGATTTGACTTAATAACTCCAGATACTTCACCTACTGATAATTCAAAAATTTTATCTATAAATTTTTTCCCGAAATATGCTACAGCATTAGTATCAGCGTATGCTAAATATCCTGAATCACCATTTCTGTATTTAGCGTTAGTATCTTCTGTATAATCATTAACCAGTTGCTCAAAAGAAGCTGTTCCATTCTGATATTTTTTATAAGCTGCGTCAGCTTTTTTCTTAGCTTCTGCCGCCTTGGTTGAATTCAAATTTATTGTACTTATAAAAATCTGACTATATCTAATCATGTCAGGATTTGTTAATTGAGTACGATTTTTTTTATAAAATGTTTCAATGTCTTTGTTATCAGGTAATGTTGAAGAGTTTTGTATCTCCTCAGATTTTAAAGACATTATAAATTTCTGCTGAACCAACTGCTTAGAGATCTGTTCAACATAATTGTCCCAAGACATACCCTGCTGTCTTACAACTTGCTGAAACTGTTCCATAGTATATGTACGTCTTGCCTGCTGTTCAATTTGAGCTTTCTGACCATTAATAGCATTATCTATTTCAGGTTTTGTAGCCTTTATCCCAGCCTGTTCAGCACCTTGTTTTAATATGATATCAGAGATCATCATATCAAGAATTTTTAATTTATCATCTTTCGTAGCATTTCCAGCTTGTTGTCCGGTCTGCTGCGCGCTTATTCTACGTAGAGCCTCAACCTGATTGTTAAGCTGCTGCACTGAAATCATTTCTGATTTGATTAAATTCACAGATGCAGCAGGTTTTGCGATAGAAATTCCCTGAGCAAATGTGAACATAGAAACTAAAATTGTAAAAGTACAAATAAATAATATTTTCTTAGAGTTCACTATTATATCCCATTATTTTTTTATTCTTCAGGAACTTCCCACCAATTACTGGCGTCCTGTTCTGACATTTTTTCTTTAGCGGCCTTTAAAACATCACTGTTATCTACAGATCTGTTATACCATGCAAACGAAAATGCTGATAATATAAAAATTATACCTAAAACTGAAGTAAATTTTGTTAATACATTTCCACTTCGGCTACCGAAAGCTGATGAACTTCCTCCGCCGAAAATTCCACCAAGTCCTTCGCCTTGTTCATCTTGCAACATTACTATAATTATTAATAAAACAGCACTTATTATAAAAAGTACCAACAAAGCAATTCCAACTGCTCCCATTACAATCTCCAGAAAAAAAATATGGATTTCATCCGTCAAAAAAACAGATGAAACCCATTATATACTTATTTGTCGTATTCGGCTATAGGTAAAAATAAATCAGCCTTTAAAGATGCACCGCCAACTAAAGCGCCATCTATGTTTTCCATAGACATAAGCTGTGCAGCATTATTAGGTTTAACTGAACCACCATACTGAATAATCATTTTTTCTGCAGCCGCGTCAGAATAAAGATTTTTAACAGTGTCTCTTGTTACCTTATGAATCTGATCAGCATCTTCTGGAGTTGCTGTTTTACCAGTTCCAATTGCCCATACTGGTTCATAAGCAATAGTAACTTTTTCAAGCTGTGCTTCTGTCACATCTTTTAAACCAGATTCTGTCTGAGTCTTTACAACTTTTTCAGCATTTCCAGCTTCTCTTTCTTCAAGAGTTTCGCCAACACATAAAATAACTTCAAAACCATGCTCAAGAGCAAGCTTAACCTTTGTGTTGATCATTTCATCTGTTTCGCCGTAGACATGTCGTCTTTCAGAATGTCCAAGAATTACAACATCTACACCGATTGCTTTTAGCATTAAAACAGAAGTTTCTCCTGTATGAGCCCCTTCTTCTACTGTAGCCATGTTCTGTGCGCCCAGTAAAATATTACTTCCTTTTACAACTTTTGATACAGCGTCTAAAGCTGTAAAGCTTGGCGCTATTAATAATTTATGCTTGCAATCAGACAAGCCTTTCTTTAGTTCTTCGGCAAGAGCTACTGCTTCTGCCGGAGTCTTATGCATTTTCCAGTTTCCTGCGATAAATGATTGTCTCATAATACCCCTATCCTTTTTAGTTTCTTAATGCTTCAATACCGGGTAGAACCTTTCCTTCGAGAAATTCGAGAGAAGCTCCGCCCCCAGTAGATACATGATCTATTTTATCTGCGAATCCAAACTTGTTTACAGCAGCTACAGAATCTCCTCCGCCAACAACTGTTGTTCCTTTACATTCAGCAACATAACCTGCAACTTCAAGAGTTCCTTTTGCAAAAGCATCAAACTCAAAAACTCCCATAGGACCATTCCATACTATTGAAGCTGCGTTAGCAATTCTTTCTTTAATTTTTGTAAGTGTTTTTTCACCAACATCCATTCCCATTAGGTTTTCAGGAATATCAAGTCCGTCAACTTTTACAGCCTCAGCTGTTTCCGAGAAATCAGCTGCGGCTATATGATCTTCAGGAAGTAGGATTTCAACACCTTTTTCTTCGGCTTTTTTCAGAAGAGTTTTAGCTGTATCAAGATAATCTTCTTCAAAAAGAGACTTTCCAATTGTATGCCCCTGAGCATAAAGAAAAGTGTATGCCATTCCACCACCAATAATTAGTGTATCAGCTCTTTCAAGAAGAGATTCTAAAACTCCAATTTTGGATGAAACTTTAGCGCCGCCAATAATAGCAACAAAAGGCTTTTTAGGATTCTCAAGTATTCCATCAAAGAAAATACATTCTTTTTCAATAAGAAAACCTGCAGCGGAAGGTAGAAAATGACTAACACCTTCTGTGGACGCATGTGCTCTATGAGCTGTACCAAAAGCGTCGTTTACAAAAACATCTCCTAAAGATGCTATTTTTTTAGCAAAAGCCATGTCGTTTTTAGTTTCTTCTTTGTAGAATCTTGTATTTTCAAGTACAAGAACTTCGCCAGCCTTTAGTGCTTTTACAGAAGCTTCAACACTATCTCCAATAACATCATCAGCCATTATAACCTTATTATTTATAAGTTCGGCTAATCTGTCTGCCGCCGGTTTTAAACTGAACTCAGGCTTTTTTTCACCTTTTGGACGTCCGCAATGGCTCATAACAATTAGACTTGCGCCTTCCTGTTCAAGAATATACTTTATTGTAGGAAGAGCAGCCTGAATTCTTGTGTCATCAGTAATTACACCTTCTTTTAAAGGTACATTAAAATCAACTCTGATGAGAACTTTTTTATTTTTAAGGTCTATATCTTTAACAGTCTTTAAACTCATAATTTTCTCCTAAGTAAACATATAAATAATATGTATAGAGGCAGTTTTTTTATAATGAAAACTAAACACTATTTAAAACATAACCTGGTTATTTTTTCCAGGTTATGTTTATTACAGAAATGTATTTCTTTATTTAACGATTTTCTGAGCAAGGTCAACAACTCTTGTTGAATATCCCATTTCATTGTCATACCATGAAAGGATCTTAACAAAGCCATCTTCCATTACCATTGTTGAAAGTGCGTCAAAAATTGAAGAGTGAGAATTACCCTTAATGTCCATTGAAACAATTGGGTCTTCTGTGTACTCAAGAACACCACTCATTGCACCTTCAGCAGCTGATTTAACAGCAGCATTGATTTCTTCTTTAGTTGCGCTCTTTTTAAGCTGTACAGTAAGGTCAACGATTGAACCAGTAGGAGTAGGAACTCTCATTGCGCTACCATTAAGTTTTCCATTAAGTTCAGGAATAACAAGACCAACAGCCTTTGCTGCACCTGTAGTTGTAGGAATAATTGAAAGACCTGCAGCTCTTGCTCGTCTAAGGTCTGGGTGTGGAAGATCAAGTATAACCTGATCATTTGTATAAGCGTGAACTGTTGTCATAAGACCTTGTTCAATTCCAAAAGTATCATTAAGAACTTTTGCAACAGGAGCAAGACAGTTAGTTGTACAAGATGCGTTTGAGTAAGCATTGATTGAATCAGAAATCTTTTCTTCGTTTACACCAAGAACAATTGTCTGAATGTCATCTTTAGCAGGTACAGTTAGAATAACTTTCTTTGCACCAGCTGTAACGTGATCCATGTAACCGCCTCTATCACTAGTTGCGCTTCTGAATACACCAGTTGATTCGATTGCTACGTCAACACCAAGCTTTCCCCAAGGAAGATTTTTTGGATTTCTTTCCGCATAAATCTTGATTTCTTTTCCGTCTACAACTATTGCGTCATCTTTTACAGATACTGACTTTTTGTAAACACCAAAAGTTGAATCGTATTTGAGTAAATGTGCAAGTGTCTTAGGATCGGTAAGATCATTAATAGCGACAACTTCGAGGCCATCTCTTTCGAGAGCAATTTTGAATACATTTCTTCCGATTCTTCCGAATCCATTAATAGCTATTTTCATTATTTCCTCCAATAACATTTATAGGTATTATAACAAAATATATGAAAACTAAGGTTCCGTGTCAATTGTGATTTAAGTTTTTCACGGAATATTAGT
>JAQQAK010000197.1 GCA_028527945.1 Spirochaetaceae bacterium | reverse complement strand
GGGTATTAAACCTTCCCGGCGAATAAACTTATTCATTAACAAGCATTTTACCAACTTCTTTTAACTTTGGCATTCTGGAATATATTGGAGGAACTTTTCTTGCCTCAAGCTTATCAAGTTCGATAGTTCTCATATAAAGTTCATTTATCATATCCGCGAGAAGAGAAAGATTATCCTGAAAATTTGCTATGGTCATATCCATCATAATCTTTTCCATTCCTATAGGTTTATAGCGGTTATACATAAGACGAAGATTAGGAGCTACTTCATGTCTAAGCTTTTTTATAAGTATAGCAAAAGCATAAATACTGTCATAAATCTCATCAAAACCGTAGCCCTGCATCTGTGCATAGTCAGCAGTTTTAGTAAAATTTTCTATTTTATCAAGAGTTCTTTGCTCAACAGATAATTCAGAAAAAGACATTCTTATATAACGATTAGCGATATTTTTCTGATAATGCTCACTTATTCTGTCTATAATATTACAAATTTGTGTGTTAGTTACTGACATATGCGCTCCATACTTAAAAGTATAGAGAACACAAAACCCATAATCAAAAAAATATAAATATTTTTATAAAAATAATCGCCCCTGAAACGAGTTACGTTTTTTCATTTCGTTCCGAACTAAATTATAAAACTCAGTTTTTTTTAAAAAGTTCTTTGGTGCAGCCCTCTCATCTTCTTGACTATCACAAGTGAGCCTCATAATAATCGTTGATTCAGGCATATGCTCTATCGCGGTTATTACATAATCGAGATGTTCTTCCACAGTAGGAACAGAAACCTTACCAGCTGAAAAATCTTTATACAAAGGAGAATTGTATGGAATATGAAGATTGTGAATCTTAAGACCTTCAGGCTTTAATTTTGCAACATACTTACACGTTTCAACAATTTCAGAAGAACCTTCTCCCGGTAATCCAAATATCAGATGGACGGCAATTTTAATACCGCGTTTACGAAGGAGATTATATGCATCTTCAAAATCGCTTACAGAATGCCCACGGTTTATTCTTTCGAGAGTTTTATCATGAGCTGACTGCAGTCCAAGCTCTACCCAGACGTCATAACCTCTTTCTTTATACTCCAAAAGCAGATCGGCCTTTTGTTCATCAATACAGTCGGGCCTTGTAGAAATAATCAACTCACGATAATTCTGCAAACTTAACGCGTAGTCATAAACATTACGCAAATGCTGTAGTGTTCCATAAGTACTTGAAAAAGCCTGAAAGTATAATAGAAAGTATTCCGCCCCATAACGTTTTTTAAGAAAGCGGACAGCCTTATCTGTCTGTTCCTGAATATCAGCTTTTAAATCTTCATCTACCTGATCAGAATCAGCGCCTTTTGTCCGCTGATACATAGCCCTTGCGCCAAAAGCATCACAATAACAACATCCTGGTGAGTTTCTGCCAGAAAGCCTGTTTGGACATGAGAAGCCAGCATCAAGCCCGACCCTGAAAGCCGGGGCGCCATATTTTTGTTTTAAGTAAGTTCCATAACTTGTAAATAGTTCATCTTCCACGTTATGCATTATCACTTTTACGGACGGGATTGACAACCATCATTTATAACCTTAAAGTCTTTTTCATATGAAGAAGAAATACCTGCTTATTCTTTTTATTTTACCATTATTATCAAGCTGCTTTTCAGTAGACAAAAGGACAGCAATTCTTTCAACAAATATTCCGGAAGTAGCCGCCTATGTTGAACTTTTTAACGCGTCTCAGACAACCTATAAAGTAGAATTAGTATATACTGAAAATCCTTCAGATTTACAAAACCTTACTTCAGATTCTGCTCCGGATATAGTGATTGGAGAAAATCTTGCGTCCCCTTCAATAATAACAGCATTTAGTTCTGAAAAAAGGCTAATTGACAGGAACTTAATTGATCCTGGCATATTTTATGAAGAACTCTTTAAGCTTTGCTGTATTGATGAAGAACCTCATGTTTTTCCGGTATCTTTTAACGTTCCTGCAATTATATTCAATAAAGGAACTCTTGGGACAAGTATAAACAACAATATAATAACACCTGAGCAGCTAAAAGAAGCAGAAGAAGCATTTAATAATTTGAACTCAGGTAATTTCAGGACAATGGGATTTTCCCCATTATGGGAGCCTCAATTTATAATTGATTGCGCTAATATTAATGGAGCTGATTTCACTATAAATGAAGATGAAAGGCTTTCATGGAATAATGATAAATTAACAGAATCTATAAATTTTTGTAAAGAAATAACAGAAAAAGATAATTCAGGATTTGAAGCCGAGAATGATTTTACAATCACTTATTGCTACGATCCCGGATATAAACTTATAAATTCAGGCAGGATTGGATTCTATTACACCACGCTAAAAGACTTTTATAGCATTCCTTCTGATGACAGAGCAACGCTGATCCTAAAATGGTTTGGGGACTCTTCAAATATTCCTGTAAAAGGAAATATTGTATTTACAGGAATTCCTTCTAAATCTGAAAAGAAAAAGGCAGCAAAGGCTTTTCTATTATGGTTTCTTGACAGTGATAGTCAAAAAGAAATGATGGAATCTGCAAACTTTAAGAGAATGCATGGATTTGGAATTTGCGGAGGTCTTTCTGCTATTCCAAAAGTAAATAAACTGGTGTTCCCAACATATTACCGAAGATTAATTGGAAATGTTCCTCCGGAACAATACTTGAGTTTTCCGAAAAAGCTGCCTCCTTATTGGGACAAGATTTGTGATGAAGCTATAATTCCATGGATTAAAGATCAGATTTCTCAAAAACAAGAAACTGTAAAACTCTCAGAAACAGTCGAAACATGGATCCTACAGCATAAAAAAAATAAATAGAATATGAAGGCTGTTATTGCTATTCCTTCTGTAAAAGATTTCTACTTTACACCAACAAGAGCTGCAGGGTTAGGTTCTGTAGCAGCCAAACATGTTCTTGAAAATCACAATATTGAAACAATTATATTAAATTTCAGTACGATGAAAAGAAAACTAACTCCCCTTTCATTACCGCCAGAACTTAATTACCTGAAGGAATACCTTATTCCAGAAGAAAGAGGCGCTGTATCGTTTTTCAGAAAATATTATAGATTTGGCCCAGACTCAAAAATATGTGCTGAGATAATACTTGAAAATAAACCCGATTTAGTATTGATATCCTGTTTTGCCTGGGCTTATGCAGAAGAAACAGTAAATCTGGCAGCGGCGATAAAAAATAAATCTAAAGCAGTAAGCATTGCCGTAGGCGGTGCGGGAGTTAGTGTTGCTCCTGAATACTTTGAAAATTTCAATTATATTGACTTTGTTATTAGTGGAGAAGCTGAAACAGCAATTTCAACTTTTTTAATAAAACAATATGGCATTAATAAAAAAGATGGCGAGCCTGTAAAAGTTCCAGGGTTTTACTGGAATATGACAGGAATTTCTCAAAATAAAAAAACACGTTATTTTTCCGCAATGCTTACAAGAGGCTGTCCAAAAGCCTGCCGATTCTGTGCCAACCATCTTGTTCATGGTCGAAAGTTCAGAAAAGCTGAGATATCAGAAATTGAACAAGGAATAAAAAACTTTCCACATAGCATGAATATTCATCTTAACTTTGAAGATGATAATCTCCTATTTGATAAAGAATACTTCTTTACTGTTCTTGATATAGTAAAAAAATATTTTCCTGATGCTGAGTTTTCTGCAGAAAACGGTCTTGACTATACAATGATGGATGAAGAAACAACCGAGAAATTGATTTCACTTGGTTTTAAAAGTTTTAATTTATCAATGGCGTCTTCTGAGGACACAATTCTAAGCAAAGAAAACCGTAAGGCTTGCCCTTCAAAGCTGGATGATATATTAAATATTGCATCGAAAAAAGGAATTCATTCAACAACTTATTTCATATGCGGACTTGAAGCTGACACGAAAAAAACAGTAATAAATAACTTATTAAGACTTCATAATTTGCCAACATTGACAGGCATTTCGATGTTTTACCCTGTTCCCGGTCTTCCGGGCTTTTCCAGTAAAAAAATGATACAATACCCACCAAGACTTTGCGCGGGCAGCTCGGCCTACCCATGGACAGGAAGTCTTTCAACAATCGAACTTATTACAGCGTTTCGCCTATCTCGCCTGTCAAATATGATAAAAACTATAAATGGAAAGATTCCAAATCTTAACCAAAACAATACAGACATAGAAAAATGCAATAATCTTTTGGAAAAAACTTTAAAAACGGGAAAGCTTCATACCATGAGTAAATCAAAAATTATAGAAGTTCCCTGCCAGGACAAGATTCTTGTTTCTGACTTTCTTTCCAGAGTACAAAAGTAACACCCCCATAAGTAATAGAGGCTCTATAATTATTCTTTTTCTAAAACTTGTGTTATTGCCTAAATTGATATCTCTTTTTCCTTTTAGAACATTCTGTTTCCAATATTTATGGACAATAATTTATGAAATTATTAGTAAAAAACCAATTACAGGAGACAATATGATAACAGTAAACAAACTTGCAAAGATGATCGATCACTCACTGCTTCACCCTACAATGACAGATGAAATGCTAAAAGAAGGCTGTAAGCTGGCAAGAAAATATGATGTTGCTTCAGTCTGTATAAAGCCATACGCAGTTCAACTTGCAGTAAATGAATTAAAAGACTCTGGTGTAAAAACTGGCACAGTAATAGGCTTTCCACATGGAAACAGTAGCATGGAAATAAAAATAGCAGAAACCATGAAAGCTTGTAGTGACGGCGCTTCAGAAATTGATATGGTAATAAACATTGGTAAAGCAATAGGACATGAATGGAATTATGTTATGGACGAAATCTCAACTATAAATAAAACAGCAACAGAAGGAGGAGCCTTACTAAAAGTTATTTTTGAAAATGATTTTCTTAAAGATGAGCAAATAATAAAATTATGTAAAATTTGCAACGATATAAAAGTCAGTTTTGTAAAAACCAGTACCGGATATGGATTTGTCAAACAACAAGACGGAAATTACTCATACAAGGGAGCAACTCAGCATCACTTAAAGTTGATGAGAAAACATACAGATGAATCGATTTCAGTTAAGGCTGCTGGTGGTATCAGAACGCTGAAAGATCTTTTACTTGTACGTTCACTTGGAGTCAGCAGAATTGGAGCGACAGCAACTGCGGCAATACTTGATGAGGCAATGGCATTATTACAGCAGGGAATGGCTCTTGAAGGTTTGATAAATACTGATTAATATTATTTCTGATGATACGAGTATTAAACGAACCTTCATTTTTCAAAATAAAATGGAACTCTCAAAAAAAGGAATATGCCAGCAGAAAACATTCTCACAAAGAAGTTTCAGCTGGTCTTATTCTAAATGGTTCGACAAATGTAAGTGTAAAGGACTCAACCTACAAACTATCGCCAGGAGACTTTATACTGATTCCGGCACAGACAGCCCACCTTTGCAGGCCTGAACAACCAGACATTTTTAATTTTTTATTAGTTTATATTGATTCTGAATGGTGGGAAAAAAAGCTGAAAGTTGATGCTGAAAAAATACCTTCAAAAATGTTACAAGCTCCGGAAGAATGGATAGGAATACTGAAATCAATCATAAATGATGAACCTTCTGAATTAGAAATAGAAAAAGAAGTAATCAGTTTTTTTGAAAGCATCATTCCACAAAACACGCTAAATAAAACAACAGCAAAAAAAGATGATAAATTAGCTTTAGCCGGAAATATGATAAAAGCAAACCCAGAAAAACCTCTTTCTATTGATGCTCTGGCAGATATTGCAGAGATGAGCAAATATAGTTTTATACGTAAATATAATAAAAGCTTTGGCCTTACTCCACATGCAGATATTGTTAATAAAAGAATACAAAAAGCTATAGAACTTCTTGGAACATCAAAATCTCTTACTGATATCGCAATTGAATGTGGTTTTACAGATCAAAGTCATTTCATTAAACAGTTCAAACTTCATTGCGGTATGCGCCCATCTGAGTACCGTAACGCAATTTTATACAATTCATACTGAATCTTTTAGTCTAAAATACTTGATACTATGAATAAGACAAAAACAGGCTATATTGCCGCTATTTTTACAATACTGGTTTGGAGTACAACCTATATATCAACAAAAATACTCTTAAAAAGTTTTTCTCCAATGCAGATCTCATTAGTTCGCTTTACTATCGGGTTAATTGTTCTTTTAATATTATCTCCACCAAAGCCTAATAAGCCAATACTCAAAGAAGAGCTAAAACTACTTGGTTGTGGATTTCTTGGAATGTTTTTATATTACTTTCTTGAAAATCTGGCAGCAAAGTACACCTATGCTTCAAATGTCTCAGTTATTGTAACAACAATTCCACTTTTTACAGTTATACTGGCGCCCATCTTTTTTAAGTCAGAAAAGTTCTCAGTAAAATACATTGCAGCATTTATTTTATCATTTGGCGGGCTCTTGATAATGTTTATATCAAATGGAGATCTTGTAAGCCTTTCATTGAAGGGTGATCTTACAGCTCTTTTGGCCGCAATAATCTTTTCACTTTATACCCTTCTTCTAAGAAGTGTTAACAGCAATACCCATCCTCTCACTCTAACAAGAAAAACAGTTTTCTATGGATGGATATTTATTGTTATAACAGCATTAATAACAAAAAATATTCCGAATCCAGGCATGGTTATAAGGCTATACAACCTTGGACATTTTTTATTTTTGGGAGTATTGGCATCTGGACTTTGCTTTGTAACATGGGCTGTAGCAATAAGACAAATTGGGGCAATAAGAACCAGCCAGTTTATTTATCTGGTTCCATTTATAACAATAAGCCTTTCAGCAATCATCCTGCATGAAAGAATTACACTATCAAGAATTGCAGGACTAATTATGATTCTTACTGGTGTGATTGTGTCACAACGAAAACAGGAAAAAATATTGGTTAATTGAGTTTTTTTTCAAAACTAATCGAGATTCGAAAGCCCCTCAATTAAAATATTGTTACAGGCTTTCAATATTCAAAGCTTCTTACAGATTCAAAACGATATATGAAGATGCTGTACTGACCAGTATAAGACTCCCGGTATTCCAAGAATCTGCAATTTCCATAAGAGTCAAAAGCAAAAATAGCTGAAGCATTTAATGAATACAGATCTTCTGGAAACTTTGTCTGTTCTACAGTTAGTTTTACAGGAATACCGGATGACAAATCTAAAAAAAGCTCACCTTTCATTGGCCAGTTTTTTCCATTTTCATCAATATAACAATAGCTAACATCGAAGACTGAATATTCTGAATTTTCAATTATTTTCATTCCTGAATAAATAATATTGCAAGACTTGTCTGAAAAAATATTTATAAACTTAAGGAGCTCCTCCATACAGAAATGGCCGGTATCTCCCTCATGAACAGGAGGTCTTGGGTCTGTCTCTGAGGCTTTTTGATTCTGAGGACTTGAATATGTGACAAACCAAAGAGGCCCATTTTCATTATCAATTATTTTATAACTATAGTCTTTATACTGATAAAAACATAAAGCTCCAGATTTTTCATGATATGTATATATTTCTGGAACCGCTGAAAATGCAGAAGAAAAAGTGGACTCTATAAAGTTTATATTCTGGGTAAAAACAGGTAATAAACAATTAAAATATAAAAAAAAACAAAGCAATATTTTTTTTAACATAAAAAGATTATAGCAAAAAACAAGACTGATGAAAAATAAATATTTAGTTGGAATTTCTAAGCTTAAAGATTTTCAAGTCCTATAGAGAGTGAAACTCCAACCTTAATTTACCAGAAAGGATTGTTTTTTAATCCAGATCTTTTTTCACAACCATCATTCTGTTTGCAAGAAAGTGAATTACACTTCCCATTGGGCCTTCAAAACGGCGTTTAACCTTTTTCAGTTCTTCTGGAATCTTTATTCCCTGAGGGCAGTGCTTCATACATTTCCCACAGCCTATGCACTGACTCGCGAGGGCGGATTTTCCGTCTCCACGACTGCTCAGCTGAATAAGATACATTCCCCATGGGGTTAACTTATCTTTAAACATATGATGCGCGTTATAAAAAGAAAACGCGCGGGGAATATCAACTCCGGCAGGACATGGTAAACAATACTGACATCCTGTGCAACCAATTTTAAGCTGCTTGTGAAAGGCTTCTCCAGCATGTTTTAAAACATCCTTTTCTTCTGTAGATAAAGAGTTAGGCAAAGCCTTTTCTGCTGTTGCCATATTTTCAGCTATTTGCTCCTCCTGATTCATGCCAGAAAGAAGCACGGTTACCTCAGGATGGTTCCATACCCAGCTTAGAGCCCAATCAGCGTTGGTTCTTTTGCTGTCATATTCTGTATAAACCTTTCTGACTTGCTCAGGCAACTTTCCGGCAAGAATGCCTCCCCGGAGAGGTTCCATTATAATAACCCCAAGCCCCTTTGACGCAGCGTATTCAAGCCCTTCACGCCCAGCCTGATTGTGCTCATCAAGAATGTTGTACTGAATTTGACAGAACTTCCAGTCATTCTCATCACATATTGTTCTAAAATCATCCCGAGCGCCATGAAATGAAAAACCTTTGTTGATTATCTTGCCGTCTTTTACTGCCTGTTCAAGAAAATCTATAGCGCCAAGCTCCTTTATCCGCTGCCATGCCGGACCATCCAGGGTATGCAGCAGATAATAATCAATATGATCGGTTTTTAACAGCTGAAGCTGTTTGTTCAAAAAATCATCCATCTGTTCTCTGGTGTGACACAGCCAGGTTGGCAGTTTTGTGGCAAGCTTAACCTTGTCGCGCAAACCATTTTTACTTAAAACATTGCCAATAAAAGGCTCACTCTTTCCGCCATGATATGGCCACGCTGTGTCTATGTAATTTATTCCCTGCTCTATTGCCATGCATATTTGTTTTTCCGCCCTTTCTTCATCAATTCGCCCATTTTTTTGAGCAAGTCTCATACAGCCAAAGCCAAGGGCTGAGAGACTGTCTCCTGTACTTTCCATTGTTCTATATTGCATTTTTTTCTCCTCAATGACTGCCTGGTCAGTCATCTTGTTTTTAAAAATTATGCCTTTATACTGTCCCATAACATTAAAAAGGCGTCTTCTATAAAGCTTTGATTATCTTTTGCTTCTAAATTACTCTTTAAACATTCAATTGTTGCAGAAGCAATTCCTATCATAACAGCCGATATAAACTCTGCAGACATTTTTTTTAATACGCCATCACTGACTCCCTTTTCAAGAAGGAGCATAAAGGGGGTAAATTTCTGCCGTCCCTCCTCTTTTGTTTCATTCTGAATAAAAGGAGAATTACTATATTGTTTAAAGAATTGATATTGCTCAGGGTATTCTTCTGCCCAGCCTATGCAGTTTTCCCATATAACACGCATCTGCTCTTTTATATCCTTTTCAGGATCTGAATCTTTCTGAATTGCTGCGATAAGTGAACTTTTACATGTAAGATACAAATGATTAATCAATACATCCTTGGTCTTGAAATAATTAAACAAGGTACCATTAGCAACACCAGCCTCCTTTGCAATAAGGCTTGTTGGTGTGTTGTGAAATCCCCGGATGGTAAAGAGTCTGAAAGCACTGTTCTGTATCAGTTCTATTTTATCGCTCATTTATACTTAGAATATACATTAAGGGTGACTGACTAGTCAATTATTGTTTTAGATAATTTTCTTAGGAAAGGTATTTCATTGAGCCTTTCTGCTCAACCTTTTTCTCAATTCATTCATAATAAGATCGTAGTTTTCAGGAATATGAGGTTTTATGCAGTTGGAACAATCCTTTATTCCCTCTTTAGTCAGGCTGTAATTCCCACCGCAATCCATAAATGGATAAAGTGGGCAGTAACAAAAAAGACAGTTAAGCTCCTCTATTCCCTTGTGACAGGGGTAATATTCACAATCTATGTTCGCAAAAAATCTGTAGTTATTTTTCATTACTCCCTCTTGTTGTGTGATTATAACTTCTCAAAGCATTTTGTTTCAAGAAATCATATTTTTTACAGAGATATAATTGAGCAAAATGCTATTGAATTATAATCTTATACAGTGTCACAAACATTAGTAATTAAAGAGATTCATACAAAATTTAGAAAAAGCCTCAACGAAAAGACAGAGGAAAAACTCTCTCTTTTGGTTAACACGGTTGAAGAGAACATAAACATGAGACTCTCAAACAGGATTATTGGCCTATGATATGCGGCATGATAATAGTCCTGGCTCTTATTATGGATCTTGTCTTTGGCGATCCGCCTAACAAGCTTCACACTGTTGTATGGATGGGGAGTTACATTAAAAAACTATGGGGAAAGCGACCAAAAACCGGAGCGTCAAAACTCTTTTTTTACGGCATTTTCATAAGTCTTTCAGGGATGATTATATTTTCAATTCCGCTTCTTTTGACAAGACTTCTTCCGTTTATTGTTTATACCATTGTTCAGGCCATGCTTTTGAAGATATCATTCTCGCTAAAAAATCTATTTAGAGCCGCGAAACTTATTGAGAAAAGCCTTGAAGAAGGTAATATTAAAGAAGCACGCAGACTTACATCCTTCCATCTGGTAAGCCGCCCGACAGAAGAGCTGGATGAAGAGAAAATCTCCGCGGCGGTAATTGGGTCTGTATCAGAAAATCTCACAGATAGCTTGACTTCCCCCTTGCTCTATTACACCCTTATGGGTCTGCCGTCAGCATGGGGATACCGATACATAAATACATGCGATGCTATGATTGGTTACAGAAAAGATGATTATGAGTGGGGAGGAAAGTTCGCCGCCCGTCTGGATGATGTTCTAAATTTTGTTCCCGCAAGATTGACAGCTCTTGCCATAATACTGACAGCACTTCCCTCAGGAAATATTTTCAGGGTGATGAACAATACAAGAAAATGGCAAAAAGCTACACCAAGCCCAAATTCTGGTTGGAGCATGTCCGCTATGGCGGCTGTTCTTGATGTACGTCTTGAGAAGGTTGATTATTATATCCTTAACACAGACGGAAGACTTCCATCAGAAAAAGATATTAGGCTATGCGTGAGAAAATCACGGGCAGCTGCCATTATAATTATTGTACTAATTATCCTTATAGGAGGCCTACTTCATGCCTTCGTATAAACAACTGCATGGAGGCCTTGATTATGAGGCCTTGGCTAAAAGCGGCATAGATATTAATTCTGTAAAAGACTTCTCTGTATGTGTTAACCCCTACCCCTTACCGAGGGAGGTAAAATTGGCAATAAAAAAAGCAGACTACAGCCGCTATCCAGACAGCAAAGCAGGACTTCTTGTATCAGAAATTGCCAGACATCAAGATAAAAATATTAATCAGATATTAGCCGTTAACGGTATAAGCCAAGGAATATTTCTACTCTGCCAAACCCTTTCAAGCCATTATAAAAAATCCATTATAATAGGACCGACATACAGTGAATATGAAAAAGGCTCCAAAGCGGCCGGAATGGAAATTATCCGGTTAAACTCTAGTGCTAAAAGCAATTTCTGCCCTGATATTGAAAAATTACAAAAAACCATTATTCAGAAACCTTACTCAATAATTTGGATCTGTAATCCTAATAATCCAACAGGAACACTTTTGAATAAAGAGAGCACGAAGCTCATTCATGATGCCTGCGAAAAAAGTGGAAGCATTCTGGTTGTGGATCAAGCATATATGAACTTTGTACCCCAAAAAGAACGTTTCAGTTTCTCAGGCAATAGTCTTATATGTCTGCACTCAATGACAAAGGATTTCTCCATTCCCGGCCTAAGGCTTGGCTATCTTACAGGCTCTGTCAGAATTATAAATGAGCTCAAGAAAATACAACCGCCATGGAGTCTGAACAGTACAGCTATCGCTGCGGGGAAGGCCGCTCTTGAAAACATACAAAGATATGAAAGGCAGTGGGAAAAGATTCGTAAAGAAAAACTGAATTTGTCAAAAAGACTTACCGATCTTGGCTACAAGGTTTTTCCGTCATCTGCCAATTTTATTCTTGTGAACGATGAAACGCATGGAGGAATTAATCCTAGACACTTTCGCAAAATACTTTGGAAGACGAAAATACTGGTGAGAGACTGCGACTCTTTCGGGCTTCCTGGATATCTTAGAATTGGCGTTTCAACACGGAAAAATAATCATGCTCTTCTGAAAGAGCTGTCAAGGGAGAGTTTATGGGAAAAATAATACTTGTTCTGGGGGGAACAAAGAGCGGCAAAACAAGCTTTGCTCAAAATGAAGCCTCAAAGCTGGCAAGACTCACTGGTAAAAATATCTCCTATATTGCGACAGCAAGAGCGCTTGATCAGGGAATGAAGGACAGGATTAAAAGGCATAAAGAATCAAGACCCAACAAATGGGAAACATGGGAGGAGCCTCTTAATGTTTCAGAAATACTCACAAAAGCCGCAATGAACAAAGCAGCTGCAATCCTAGACTGTTTCACAATGCTCGCTACAAATATAATAATGGAACTTGGAGAAAATCCGGAAAGGATCGCTGCCATGGATGCGGTTAGCAGAGAAACCAACGCCGTCATTTCAGCAGCAAAAGGCGTGAACTCCACACTCTTTATCATTTCAAATCATGTTGAGGTGGGGCTGATTGCCCCGACTGCCCTTGGCGGACTCTTTCAGGATATAGCAGGAATAAACCACCAGATGCTTGCAAGAGAAGCTGATGAAGTATATCTACTTACAGCCGGTATTCCGCAGAGGCTAAAATGAAACTATTATACGCAATAAGATTTTTAACAATCATACCTATTCCATACAAAGCAGATGAGGACATGAAGAAGGTTGCTGGCTCAACGATATTCTATCCGCTAGTGGGGTTGATAATAGGCGGACTTCTATTTCTAATCCTGAAAATAGTAGGTCTTGTCTTTAATCCAGCGACGACAGCAGTCTTTCTAATATCATTCTGGGCTTTGCTCACCGGAGGACTGCACCTTGACGGACTTTCAGACCTTGTAGACGGACTTGGTGGAGGCCGCAACAGAGAACAGACACTTGAAATTATGAAAGACAGCCGGATAGGCGCCTTTGGTGTTATAAGCCTTATTCTTCATCTGTTTCTGAAATGGAGACTATCGCTTGATCTAATACAAGCAAATGCCTGGTTGATTTTTCTGATTATTCCAATGTTTGCCAGATGGAATGTGCTTCTTTCTATTTTAATATTTCCGTCCGCGCGAAAAGACGGCCTTGGCAGTTTTTTCAAAAAATACTGCGGTTGGTATCAGCCTTTAGCAGGTGGAATATTCAGCTTTGCCGCAGCCTATCTTTTACTTGGACTCAACGCTGTATTAGCCGGAGCAATTTCAAGCCTGCTGGCCTTATTATTCTCTGGTGTTATATCAAAAAAACTTGGCGGCCTTACCGGAGATGTATACGGAGCAGTTATTGAATTAAGTGAATTATTCTTAATGATAGCCTATCTCTGCATTATGGTAATATTATAGACAACAATGAAGGATCTACTCTTACTAAGACATGGTGAACACGATAAAAAAGGATACATTGGAGGAGGCAGTGATGTCCCACTGTCCAGCTCGGGAAAAAAAGAGGCAGAACAGCTTGTTTCAGCCCTAAGAGATTTTAAACCAGATTTTATATTCACAAGTCCAATGCTTCGCTGTTTACAAAGTATTGAGCCATTTCTAAAAATGGAGGAAACTCCAAAACCCATCATATGTGAAGATCTCAAAGAACTTAATTTTGGTGAATGGGAAGGTAAGACATATGATGAAATAAACAAAACTGACAAGGAGCGTTTAACACTATGGTATTCTGCTCCAGAAAGCTATAAACCGCCGGAAGGAGAAAGTCTTGCACAGCTGAATAAGCGAATTGAGGTGTTTATGAAAAACATTGTTTGTAATGGAAAAGACGGCCGCTATTTGATAGTTTCTCACGGAGGGCCAATCAGGTGTATTCTTTCACAGCTTTCAAAAACTGGAATAGAAGGGCACTGGCTCTTTCAAATAGACAAGGGTAGTTTTTGCCGTATAAATATTTTTGATGATCAAGAAGTACTGATAAAAGGAATCAACATCAAGGGAGCAGAACATGGATTCAATTAAAGAGAAAATGCAGCAACATCTGGATAACCTTACAAAACCTATAGGGAGCCTTGGCAGGCTTGAGGAACTTAGCCTGAAACTTGCGGAAATTCAGGGCAAGGCCCCTCCCCGCCTTGAAAAAAAGGCATGCTATGTTTTTGCCGGAGATCACGGTATAAATGCGGAAGGAGTATCAATGTATCCGCAGGAAGTGACAGAGCAAATGCTGCGTAACCTTATAAATGGTGGAGCTGGCATAAATGTACTTGCAAAGCACTGTGGTTTTGATGTTTTCAACGTCGATACAGGAATAGCTGTAGACACCAATTCTGAAACTGTAATCAAATGCAGAGCCGGAAATGGAACAAACAATTTTCTGAAAGAAGAGGCTATGAGCCAGAGTCAACTTGAAAAATGTATCGAGAATGGAAAAAAACTCGCAGAACAGGCATACAATGATGGCTACCAGCTTGTAGCGTTAGGGGATCTTGGCATAAGTAACACAACAACAGCTGCGGCAATGGTCATTGCCGGAGGACTTGATTTTGATTCCATCGTTGATAAGGGAACAGGTATTACCGATGATATGCTTTTAACAAAAAAACGAGTAATAAAGGATTCTGTAAAAAGGCACTCTCCTTTTTCTGATCCAATGGATGTAATGCGCAAGGTTGGCGGTTTTGAACAATGTACGATGGCAGGTTTCATTCTTGGACTCAGAGAAAAAGGGATAGGCTGCATAATAGACGGCTTTCCCGTAACTGCCGGAACCTATATGGCCTGGCTGATTGATAACAGTGTTACAGACTTCCTCTTTGCTGGACACCGCTCAAAGGTGAAGGGACATGACATAATCCTTAAAAAGATGGGGCTTAAGCCAATAGCGGATCTCGACATGAGACTTGGCGAAGGAACAGGAGCTGTAATTGGCGGATTTATGATTGAGCTTGGAGTTCGAATAGCTCAGGAGATGGCATCATTTGAATCAGCAAATGTCTCAGAAAGCATCGCGGAAGAAGATAACTACTAAAAACTTGATAAAAATCCCCTGAGTAATCCGGAGATTTTTCCCCACTTGGAGGTGTTATTTTATAACACTCCCAGAACCTCCAGCCCCCTGCCTGTTACTAAGACATTAGCATACTTTTGGGGAGAAAACGGAACAATCAGTTTGCCCTGTCTTCGTTCAATCTTCCATGTGCCATCAGGAAGCCGCCTGCTTTGAAGTAACTCAAGGGCGCGGTTTATTCGTCTGTCATGGATCACCTCACGCTTTAAAAGCCAGAGGATTTCAAGAAAATCACTCTTGTACATATTTGGAAACCCAATCTTGCCAATAGAGTTCTGCAAGGCCTTGATTTGTTGTGTGAACTGAAACATACCTCATGAAGGAGAATCAACAACCCTTAATCGCCTACCAAAAAAACAGATATAAATTTCATCAAAATATTTTTTTCTGTAATTAGAACAACCAATGAGTGTAGCAAGATTGAGAGTTTTGAATATTTATGAAATTTAAATCGGCGGAGTTATAATATCACAACCCAGCATAAAAGATTTTTTGCGGGGCTGTGAATAATATCAGACTTGTCTACTTTAACGATTCAACAAATACTCCCTGAGTATTCATATCATAATCGAGTCCCTGAAAATGATTCAGGAATTCCTGATGCATTTTGACAGGATCAAGATCCTCAAAAAGGTCAGGATGGAAAAGTTTTGCAAGGTAGGCAACTCCAACAAACCAGGAGTCCTCAAAAATATCACCAAAAATCATTGAAACATTACCTGTTTTTACAGCAGTTGTAGCCTCAATAGCAGGCTGTTTAATTAATGTTTGAAGCATGGTTGCAGCATCTGAGTGATTGCTTACGCTATAGCCCATTGCGGGTGAAGAAGTCGTAATATAAAACTCTCTAACAATCATTTCAGGATCTTTTTCAATCAGCCATTCCGGATCTACAGTAATCCAGTCACCGTCAAGATTCTCGGCAATATTTATACCACCAGCACGCCTGATAATCTCATTACGGAGATTAGCCTTACCAAAAGTTCCATATGGTGGAGGAGGAGTCATTCCGTATTCACCTCCATAGAATACAAATACATCCTGATAATCTTCTTCAGCCAGCTGAGAAATCCTGCTGTCAATCATATTCAGGTAGCCGTTCATCCATTCAAAATATTCCGCGGCTTCATCTTCCTTTCCAACAATTGCGCCAAACATCTCTATATCTTCCGGCTTATCGAAGGCAATATAAACAGTCGGATATGAGTCGCGAATAGTATCATTGATCTGGCCATAAAATTCATTTTTCATGAATATGACATCCGGATCCATTTCGAGTATTTTTTCCTGATCAACGCCATCCTGAGAATCAGATATTACAGGAAGGTTTGCAAAATCCGGGAAGAAAACTAAATTTCTCGAGACATAAGAATTTACTGAGATAATAAGCTCCTTTGCGTCAATGGCTCTCGCGCAAGAGTATAGTTCTCCCATTCCCAACGAAATAATTTTCTTGACAGGCTTTTTTATTGTGACTTCATTCCCCCTATTGTCCAAAACAATTATATGATCTTCAGTATTTTCTACTAACCAATCTGGATTATCAGAAGAGTTAGAGTCTGAGTGAACTTTTACTGAAGCGCTTGAAGTCTGAGTTTCCTGCGCCCCTCCCGCAAAGACAAAGCTTGCGGTAAAAAATATTGATAGCAATATTAATAGTCTTTTCACTATTATTTCTCCTTTACACTATTTATTAACCTCAATTAACTAACTTTATTGTAAAACATAAATATTAAGTGCTACAATAAATTGCATGAAAAAATGGCTGATCAGGCTAAAAATATGGCTGATCATGGTAAAGGAAAAAGATGGCTGGAAAAACATACGATTCATTTCTGGACGAAGTTAAATTCGTACCTGTAGAGAATGAAGAACGCTTCGGGAAACTTGGAAAATATTTCACTCTTCCGCCTGGACTCGGTAAAGGGATATACTGGATCTACGAACCAAACGAGCTATTTAATATAAAGATACACGATTTTTATTACAATGAAGATCAGGTTTTTGATACAGATCTACCAGAGGGCTTGTCTGTAACATACTATGAATCCATATCAGGAGAAGAGTTATCGCCGTATAAGCCATTCTACCCTAACACGATCCGTACAGGGAGTGGCGGAGAAAAGGCATTTAGGGCAATTATCCATAAAAATATTCCAATACGATCTACCGGCATAGAGATACGACCAGAATACTACAATAACTATCTTGAAACAAACTACCCCGGAGAGTTTAGCAATCTTGAAAATATTTTTCGCTCTTTTATTGCGACATCAAATTTTCCAGAGATGGTTTCTCTTTTAAACCAAATAAAGAACTATAAAGGAGATGGCTCTTCGGCCAGGCTCTATTATGAGGCAAAGGTTGTAGAGGCTGTTTCTTTGCTTGTTAAATATCAGCGAGAGCTTAGCCATAGAAAAAAGGAGAAAATATCAGCAACTGCTCAGGAAAGCATTAAAATTGTTTCTATGTATATTCATGATCACTATGCTGATAATCTGAACCAGAGAACTTTGACTCGTATAGCCGGAATTAGTGCTACAAAGTTAAAGGATATGTTTAAAGAGATTAACGGCTGTACAATAACGGAATACATTCAAAAATGTAGAATTAGTCAAGCGCAACATCTGCTTCAATACACAGATTTGACAGTAGGTCAGATTGCACGTGCCGTTGGCTACAATAATGCCAGCCGATTTACAGAACTTTTTAAACGCTATACAGGGCTCCTGCCGAAGGATTACCGAAAGCTGTAGAATATCAATATTATATATACTCAAACATAGAAAGCAGCAGCCGGAGTTTTCACCCAAAGAAAAACCCGTTGATAAACAGCTTTCGTTGTTGTAGTAGAGCCTCTTTCAATTTTTATCTTGCCTCTCCCCCTTACTGTAGGGTTTATATTCTGCTCAACAATTATTTCAATGAGAATACTATGAGAGAGATAATAATTCTTTTGGGTGTAAGCAGCCTCTTTGGCTGTGCGGGCTCTGGATGGAAGGCTTGCCACTACGGCTGCATAGAAACAAACGGCACGGGAGAGGCCGCATTCAGAAAGATGTACTATAACTTTCTTGAAAAAACAGGGAACGAAAGCGGTAATACCTTTATTATTGGCGCTGCAAAAGGGCTTGAACCGGCAGTGGACAAATGGACGAAACTCGCTTTCGGGATGAAAAACCTGTCAGAAGATAAAAGGGCTCTTAAAAACTCGCAGGAACTAAAAACAAAACTTGCAAAGCTTTCACATACAGCAGAAGATATATATAAAACAGAAAAAGAATTTTATGACTATATAGCCTTGGGAGGAAGGTAAAACATGGAAAAGAAAAACGAAAAGCTCGACATGAAAAAGACCCTCAAAACCTTCTATACAGCAAAGAGAAAGGTTCAGCTTATTGACGTTCCGCCTGTCAAGTACATAAGCTTTCAGGGAAGGGGTAATCCGAATACCTCACAGGAATACCAGGATGCCATGGGAGTTCTTTTCGGTATGGCTTACACAATCAAATTCGACTGCAAGAAAAGGGGAAACGATTTTGTAGTAATGCCTCTTGAAGGTCAGTGGTGGTCTGATGTTCCAAAAGACTTTGCGGCCTTGGCAAAGGATGACTGGAACTGGAACGCAATGATAGCCGTGCCCGACTTTGTTGAAACTGATACCTTTGAGGCTGCAAGAGCAAAGCTTAAAGAAAAAAAGAACCCCGCGGGGCTCGAGAGAGCAAAACTTGAAACCCTGACAGATGGCCTTTCCGCGCAGTTTCTGTACTTTGGCCCCTATGCCGATGAAGCTCCCCATATAGCTGAAATGCACAAACAGATTGAGCAATGGGGATACTGCCTGACAGGCCGTCACCGCGAAATATACTTCAACAGTCCAAAGCGGGTATCATCTCTGGACAAGCTTAAAACAATAATCCGTCAGCCGGTTAAAAAGGCATAGGTTCAGAGCCTTATTAAAACAAAAAAGGCCTTTTCATTCCCTTCGTCACATTCTAAATAATTGATGGAGGGAGCAATGCTTTCAATAGGAGAATTTTCTCAGGTTACAAGACTGACTGTAAAGACTCTCAGGTATTACCACGAGCTGGGCATTCTTGTTCCGGTGAAGATAGATGAGATGACCGGTTACCGCTATTACGATAACGATTCCTTCAACAGGGCAAACTCAATTATCAGTCTCAAGCAGCTTGGCTTCTCTCTTAAGGAGATAAAAACAATTCTTGAAAAGTGTGAGGCCGAGGAAGATCTAAAATCTTTCATACAGGAAAAAATAAGCGAGATCCGCTTAAAGGCTTCAGAATTGAAAAAGATGGAGAACAGACTTTTATCCCTTGAAGAGCAAATAAAAACCGAAGAGATTTCAGCCTCCACGAAATTCAGGAATGCCTTGTCAGTATCCCCCACTTTCTCTTCATCCCCTTAACCGGAAGGTATGATGAAATTGGAACAGCCTTCAAAGAGTTATACAAGAAGGCCGGCCGCTATGGAAAAGGAAAACCCTACTGATTTTATTATAACCTTGAATATAAGGAAGATGGAGCAAAAATGGAAGCTGGCATGGAAAGCCATAAAGAGATTCAGATAAAAGGGCTAAATTATAAAAGCATTGAAAACCTTCACGCAGTCAAGACCATTTACAGGGGCAACTACGGCGGACAGGGAAGCACATACCTGAGGCTTTTCAACTACTGCCATAAAAAGGGATATACACCAAAGCTTCCAATCATTGAGCATTTTGTAAAAGGCCCTGGATCAATACTAATAAGCAGGCCGGAAAATTATATTACCGAGTGCATAGTGCTTTTTGAGAAGTGATAACTTTTTTACAAGTTAATTCCTTGACATTTAACCATGTGTGTGAATAATTGTTTAAATGGAGGAAACATGGAAACAAGAGTAGCCGTTATTTCAATAATAGCGGAGAGCAGAGATTCTGCAACTCAGATTAACGCCTTATTGCATGAAACAGGTTCTTACATTATTGGGCGAATGGGGCTTCCATACAAAGAAAAGGGTGTTAATATTATAAGCGTCGCTATTGATGCCCCGCAGGACATCATTAACAATCTTGCAGGAAAGATTGGCAGACTTAATGGTGTTTCAGCCAAAACAGTCTATTCAAATATTATAAATAAGGCAGACACTTAAAAATATTAGACAATATCGGGACATAAAAACCCCGGTTACATATATTGGGAACAAAAGTTCCTGAAGCAAAGTATCACCTGACGTCAAAATTTTTATTGAGACGAAAGTTCGATATAGCTATTAATCACGAAAGCGCAAGATAGCCGTATCCGTCAGGGTACGGCTATCTTTTTTTTTGCGGTTATAAACGGGGAGGTAAACATGGGAATGAATGATACACCATCGGCAAATCGTATACACATAGGATTCTTCGGACGAAGAAACGCTGGAAAGTCCAGTATTGTAAACGCGGTAACAGATCAGGATATTGCTCTTGTTTCAGACCAAAAAGGAACAACAACAGATCCGGTGTACAAGGCAATGGAATTACTGCCAATGGGCCCGGTAATGATTATTGACACCCCAGGTTTTGACGATTCAGGAAAACTTGGAGAAATGCGCGTAAAAAAAACAAAACAGGTTCTGAATAAAACAGATGTCGCAGTTCTTGTAACAGATATTACAGAAGCTCAAGATGGTTGTGAAAAAGAGCTGATTGAAATATTTAAACAAAAAAATATTCCTTATATCGTTGTGCTAAATAAATGCGATCTTGAAGATAATCTACCAACAAATAATTCACATGAAATATGTACAAGCGCTATTCAGAAAACAGGAATAAATGAGCTAAAAGAAAAAATTTCCAAATCTATTGATGTAAGAGATTCGAAGCTGCAGATTGTTGGCGATCTTATTAATCCTGACGATTTCGTAATACTTGTAGTCCCGGTTGATAAGGCTGCGCCAAAAGGGCGTCTGATTCTCCCGCAGCAGCAGACGATAAGAGATATCCTTGAGGCTGACGCAGCGGCCATTGTAGTAAAAGAGTTCGAACTGAGGGGAACCCTTGAAAAACTTGGAGAAAAACCTGCGATGGTAATTACAGACAGTCAGGTCTTCGCGAAGGTTTCGGCCGACACTCCTCCAGATATTCCCCTAACCTCCTTTTCCATACTTATGGCCAGATACAAAGGCTTTTTAAACACTGCAGTCAAAGGCGTTGCGGCAGTAGAATTTCTGAAAGACGGAGACCGGGTACTTATAGCGGAGGGGTGCTCCCATCATAGGCAATGCGATGACATAGGAAGCGTAAAAATCCCGCGGTGGCTTAGAAACTACACAGGAAAATCTATCTCTATTGAAACAGTTTCTGGAACAGAATTTCCCGATGAGCTTGAACAATATTCTTTAATCATACATTGCGGCGGCTGCATGCTTACAGGGAGAGAAATGGTTTACCGCATGAAATGTTCGATGGATCAGAAGATTCCATTCACAAATTACGGAATAACAATTGCTTATATGCAGGGAATACTTAAACGAAGTATCGCTATTTTCCCCGGATTAGCCTCTGTTCTGGAGCCAGCTGACAAATGACATATTACGGAAAAGAAACAGAATCAGCCATGAATAATTTCAGTTTGAATCATAAAAAAACAAATATAAATTTGATTTACGCTATTGCCGTAGTAAAGAAAGCGGCCGCTCTAACATATGAAGAACTTAACATAAAACCAGAAATGTACAATTGTATAGCCGAAATATGCGACAGAATTATCAACGGTGAATTTGATGACAGTTTTATCATAGAAGCCCTTCAGGGAGGAGCTGGAACATCAACAAATATGAATCTTAATGAAGTCATTGCCACGGCTGCTTCAGAAAAAACAGGAAGACTGGTTCATCCACTAAACGATGTAAACCGTGGACAATCAACAAACGATGTCTACCCTACAGCTCTTCGAATAGCAGCAGTCAGACTATTGCGAAATTTAAGCGATGCATGTGCCAAACTTCAGGAAAGCTTACAGACGAGAGAAAAGGAATTTGATGAGATAAAAAAACTTGGAAGAACAGAACTGATGGACGCTGTTCCAATAACTCTTGGAAGTGAGTTTGGAGCCTATGCCCAAGCTATTGCCCGGGACCGATGGCGCTTGTACAAGGTTGAAGAACGTCTGAGGCAAGTTAACATTGGAGGAACAGCAGTAGGTCGATACGATAACGCAGAGCGGAAGTATCGTTTCAGAATAATAGAGATTCTACGGGAACTCACAGGCATAGGACTTGCCTCGGCAGAATATCCAATGGATGTCACCCAGAATAATGATGTTTTTGTGGAAACTTCCGGTCTGCTAAAGGCTCTTGCCGTAAATCTGATGAAGATAGCAAACGATATCCGCCTTATGGCCTCTGGGCCAAGGGGAGGAATTGGAGAGTTAACCCTTCCCGAAATGCAGAAAGGAAGTAGCATAATGCCCGGGAAGGTTAATCCAGTAATTCCGGAAATGGTTATGCAGTGCGCGATGCGAGTTATTGCTAATGATAATGCGATAACAATGGCAGCGGCTCATGGAGAATTTGAGTTGAATGCCTTTTTTCCATTAATAGCCGACTCTATGCTTGAAAGCCTGAATCTTTTGGAACGTGCGGTATGTATTTTTGATGAAAAATGTATATCGGTTTTGATTCCAAACAAAATAAATTGTGAAAAACTTCTAAAACGTTCATTTGCTTATGCCACCTCCTACAGCACCGTCCTGGGATACGACACCGTGGCAGAGATCGTAAAAGCAAGCAAAACACCTTCTGAGGCGGAAGAAAAACTAAAAATACTTCTGAAAAACAATAATAGAGATTCAGCCTGTGAATAATATGGAATTAATTGATCGTCTTAATAAAGAAAAAAGGCTATCTTCTTCAGAATGGAAAAAGCTTTTATCCAGCTGGATAGAAGAGGATAGAACATATGCAGCTTTTATTGCCAGAACTGTCGTATTACAAAAATTTGGAAAAAGTATATATATACGCGGCGTAATAGAATTTTCAAACTTTTGCAAAAATGACTGTTATTATTGTGGAATACGGCATTCCAATTCTAAAATAGGCAGATACAGACTATCGAAAGAAGATATCCTTAACTGCTGCCAAAAGGGCCATTCCCAGGGATTTAGAACCTTTGTTCTTCAAAGCGGCGAAGATCCATATTTTACAACTGATAAACTGGCAGATATTGTTTCTGAAATTAAAAATAAATATCCGGATTCAGCAGTAACTCTTTCAGTGGGAGAGCTGAAACCGGAAGATTACACAAACCTGTTTAAAGCTGGAACAGACCGCTACCTGCTTAGACATGAAACAGCAGATGAAAAACACTACAAAGCACTGCACCCCGCTAAGCAGTCATGGAAAAACCGTATGCGCTGTCTACAGGACTTGAAAGATACAGGCTATCAAACAGGTTGTGGTTTTATAGTAGGAGCTCCCTACCAGAATATAGACTGTATGGTTAAGGATATGGAGTTTCTATCAAACTTTAATCCTGAAATGATAGGTATAGGCCCTTTTATCCCCCATAAGGACACCCCATTTGCTGCTGAAAAAACCGGAAGCCTTGAGACAAGTTTATTCTTTCTTAGCCTTTGCAGAATTATGCTGCCGGATGTTCTACTGCCGGCAACAACAGCCCTTGGAACTATCGATCCTGAAGGACGGGAAAAAGGTATTCTTGCAGGAGCAAACGTTATTATGCCAAATCTATCCCCCAGTCGGGTCAGGGGCAAATACATGCTTTACAACAACAAACAAAACTCTGACGTTGAAACATCAAGATGCATGATAGATTTGCGCAAACGGATGTCGTCTATCGGGTATGACATAAAAATCTCAAGAGGTGATTATAAAGGAAGGAATAATTCATGATTAAAATAGCCGTATATGGAAAAGGCGGAATAGGAAAGTCCACCACTACATCCAATATTGCAGCAGCACTTTCACAAACAGGGCTCAGCGTAATGCAGATAGGCTGTGATCCAAAGGCTGATTCTACAAAAAGCCTTCATTCCAATACAAAACTACCTACTGTTCTTGAGCTTGTCAGAGAATATAAAAACGATTTCGATTTGGAAGATATGGTATGCCGGGGCTTTGGTAATGTTATTTGTGTTGAAGCGGGAGGGCCAATGCCTGGAAAAGGATGTGCCGGACGCGGAATTATTACAGCTCTTGAGAAATTGGCTCAAAAGGGCGCGTACGAAAAATACAAACCGGATGTAGTTTTATACGACGTTCTGGGAGACGTTGTGTGCGGGGGATTCTCTATGCCAATGAGAGGAGGATACACAGACAAGGTTCTCATCATTACATCGGGAGAAAATATGGCTCTTCATGCCGCGGCCAATATTGCTATGGCAGTTGAGGGATTCCAGGGGAGAGGATACGCCTCTCTTGCTGGACTTATTCAAAACAACCGTAACGTAAAAAATGAATCAGCTAAAGTAAAAGAGCTCGCAGAAGATCTTGAAACAAAAATTATAGGAAAGCTGGACTGGAGCACGACCGTTCAAGAAGCAGAACTTACCGGAAAGACGGTTATAGAAGCCTTTCCTGAAAGCGAAATGGCCAAACAATACAGGAAGATAGCGGAAAGGCTTCTGAAACTTGACTATAGGAAACAATTATGCTGAAAAGTCTTAAAACTATTAATGAAACTAAAGCCCCTGAGATAAGTATTGCAAAGGCAGCCTTTCCTGAACCATTTATTACAGGCCTGGAATACAATGCTCCGGCAAGAGGAACATGGAATATAGTGCATACAGGGATGCTTATCCCTGAATCGCATCAAATTTTTATATGCGCACAGGGCTGCCTTCGTGGAGTAATTTTAACAGCTGCCGAAATGAACGCCATGGACAGGATGTCATGGGTTTCAATCTGTGAAAACGACTTTCTTGATGCGAGTCTTGAAGACGATATTGTAAATGGAACTACAGAAATCTTGAATAAAATGGAAACGTTGCCTCCTGTTGTATTAGTTTTTTTAAGCTGTGTACATCTTTTTGCATGCTGCGATTTTGCTATAACGCTTAAAGAGCTTGAAAAAAGATTTCCAACTGTAGACTTTATTGAAAGCTATATGACTCCTACTATGCGAAAGAGTGGTCTTACTCCGGATGCCCTGATGCGTAAACAACTCTATAGCCCGCTAAAACCTGTGCCTAAAAACAGCAAAAGCATCAATATAATTGGAAATGATAGACCGACAGATCAATCAGGTAGACTTATTACAATGATAAAAAAAAGCAGCTTTGTGATAAAAGACATTACAAACTGCAAAAGCTACAAGGCCTTTCTTAATATGGCCGAGAGTGCTGTAAATATTACATATCTTCCAACAACCTATGCTGCTGGAGAGGAACTTGAACGGCGCCTTGGACAGAGACACCTGCATATACCTTTAAGCTATTCATATCATGAAATAACAGAGAATTTTAAACGACTTTCTGTAGAATTAGATATGAAAATACCGGATTTTTCAGAAGATATAAGAAAGGCAGAAAAGGCTCTTGAGGCGGCTCATACAGAAATAGGAAATCTTCCCATAACAATAGATTACACAGCGACTCCACGCCCAATAAGCTTGGCAAGGCTGCTGACAGAACACAGTTTTAGAGTAGAAAAAATTTATTCCGAGGCCTTTGTGGCTACTGAAGAAGAAGACTTTATTTGGTTGAAAGAACATGCGCCTAATATTTTATTAGCTTCAACGGTTCATCCTGAAAAGCGTTTTCTTAAAAAAGAAATTCCAGAAAGAAAGGTTCTTGCAATAGGTCAAAAAGCAGCCTATTTCAATAATACACCATATTTTGTCAACATAGTCTCAGGTGGAGGGCTATACGGTTTTAGCGGAATAATCCGGTTAGCAGAAATGATGATAGAGGCCAGCCTTAAGCCAAAAAAAACAAAAGAGCTAATAAGCTATAAGGGGCTTGGATGTGAGAGTTGCTTATGAAACATAGCGCAAGAATTATACCAATATACGCGGCAGACACCTCTGGTGTGTGCTCTGCCCTCTATGAATTGGGAGGCATGACAGTAGTTCATGACGCTTCAGGATGCAACTCGACATATACAACACACGATGAACCAAGGTGGTACGATATTGACAGCATGGTATACATTTCCGCCCTCACAGAAACTGAGGCAATAATGGGGGATGATGCAAAGCTGGTTTCAGATATTACAGAAACAGCAAGTAAGCTTTCGCCCAAATTCATTGCCCTATGTGGAGCTCCCGTAGCAATGATGATTGGAACAGATTATCAGGCATTAGCTATAGAAATAGAAGAAAACACAGGTATACCTTCTTTTTGTATACAGACAAATGGAATGCATTCTTATTTAAAAGGAGCCTCAGAAGCATTCGAGGCAATAATAAATCGCTTCTGTAAAGAAGATAACATGCCGCAAAAAAAAGATTCTGTAAATATACTGGGTGCAACACCGCTTGATTTCTCTGTAAACGGAAGTATCAAATCTATAAAACAATGGCTTTACACGGAGGGGTTTAGCACAGTCTCCTGTATGGGAATGGGAAGCAGCCTTGAAGATATAAAAAACGCCGCCGGAGCCAGTGTAAATCTGGTTATATCATACAGTGGGCTTTCCGCGGCAAAACTGTTGAAAAAGAGATTCGGAACACCATATGTTACCGGAGTCCCATTCGGTCAAAAGTTTGCTGGAGTTCTCGCAGATAAATTGAGAACAGCTTCAAAAAACAAAGAAAACCTCTTTCCGAGTTCAGAACGTTTTACAAACGGGAGCAATCTTTCAATAGTAGGTGAAAGCATTTATTCCGGTTCGTTAGCACGCGCTATTGAGCTGGAATACGGAAAGACGGCAAGGGTTTTATGTCCGCTTGAAACATCAACTGAATTGCAGGCAGAAAGTGATGGTGAAATTCCGGACGAAGAAAGCGCGGAAAAAGAGCTTGCTCTTGCATCCGGAATTATAGCAGACCCCCTTTATAAGCCCATCTGCCCTAATGATGTACCGTTTTACCGACTTCCGCATGAGGCCTTCTCCGGAAGATGCTATCGAAGCGAAATACCCAATATGATAAAGGAATCTCTAAAAGCTACAGTTTTTAGAGATATTTAAAGTGCCTATGAATATAAAGAAACAAATACTGGAGGAACTATGATAAAGATTGCTGTTTACGGAAAGGGCGGAATAGGAAAGTCAACTATTACAAGCAACCTTGCCGCCTCCTTTGCGGCTCTTGGCAAGAAAGTAATTCAGATAGGATGTGATCCAAAAGCTGACTCTACAACAAACCTGCTTAACGGCAATCCTGTTATGCCAGTTATGAATTATTTACGCGAATATGACCGGGAACCTGAAAAAATAGAAGATATTGCAAAGGAAGGGTTCAAAGGGATTCTATGCATAGAAACAGGCGGCCCTACTCCTGGTCTGGGATGCGCTGGACGGGGAATAATTACAACATTCAGCCTTCTTGAGGATCTTAAACTATTTAAGAAGTATCAGCCCGATGTTGTTTTATATGATGTGCTAGGAGACGTTGTATGTGGTGGATTTGCGGCCCCAATACGTGAGGGCTATGCCTCGGAGATTATTATTGTAACGTCAGGAGAAAAAATGGCCTTGTATGCCGCAAACAATATAAACACAGCAGTAAACAACTTCGAAGATCGTGGCTACGCAAAGGTTAAGGGAATTGTGATGAACCGGAGAAGTGTTGAAAGGGAAGAGGAAAAGGTTACTGATTTCGCTAATAAAGCCGGACTCCCTATCATAGCTGATATACCAAGAAGTGACGACATTATCCGCTATGAGGATATGGGAAAAACCGTTATAGAGGGAGACAAAATGCTTCATGTAAGCCAGATATTCCTGAAACTGGCAGAGCAGTTTATTAATGACGGAGGCTCTAATGAATAATGTTTACAGCATCACAGCAAAACAACTTGCGGCTTTGGGGCAGGATAATATTCCTGCAGAACTTCAGTCTTCAGCTCATATGATCTACAGCTCTCCGGCAACCCTAGCCTTTAATTCTCCTGGTGCTCAGGGATTTGGAGTCAAACGCGCGGGGCTGTCTATTCCAGGGTCTGTTATGTTACTTGCGGCTCCGGCCTGCTGTGGAAGAAACACCACATTGGCTGGAGGAAAAGAAGGCGATTCCGACAAGTTCTTCTATATGCTGATGGATGAAACGGATATTGTAACAGGACGCCATCTTTCAAAGATACCAGAGGCCGTTAAAGAAGTTTGCGAAGCATGTGAACAACCACCATCTGTTGTTATGATCTGTATAACATGTGTAGACGCCCTTCTTGGTACCGATATGGAACGGGTATGTCGGAAGGCCTCAGCATTTGTGGGCATTCCAGTTCTGCCATGCTATATGTACGCCCTTACTAGAGAAGGGAGGCTCCCTCCAATGGCCGCGGTAAGAAAATCGATCTATTCTCTTCTTGAGCCTACTCCCAAAAAGCCGACATCGGTTAACCTGCTTGGATATTTTTCTCCTATTGATGATGAATGTGAACTCTACACCATGCTTAAAAAAGCGGGTGTCACTCAAATCCGGGAAATTTCCAGATGTGAAAATTTTAATGAATACATGAAGATGTCCGAAGCAAACTTTAATCTGATTCTTAATCAGGAGGCAAGATACGCTGCACAGGATATGGCAGACAGACTGGAAATTCCTGGTATAGAATTAAACAGAATGTATCAGATCGACAAAATTCAAACTCAATATAAACTATTTGGAGAGGCTGCCGGAATAAAGTTTGATGATCAAAAATACTATGACGAAGCCCTTTCAGCTATAGAGGAATGCTACAAAAAGCATAGTAATCGTATATTTGCGGTAGGTGAATGGGTAAACGCGGATCCATTTGAATTATCTCTGGCATTAATACGTTACGGATTTTCAGTCTCCGATATTTATGGGACGGCAGGCGAGATAAACTTCGCATATATAAAGAAGATTTCGGATATAAGTCCGGAAACAAGAATCTATTCAAACCTGTCTCCAACAATGCTCTACCATAGCGCTGAAAACTCAGACGCAGACGCCTTCATAGGCCAGGACGCGGCCTATTACCATTCAGAATGTCCTGGAATCTACTGGAACGAAGAACGCCAACCGTTTGGTTACTCAGGAGTTAAAAGACTTTTTACAAGTCTCAATACAGCTTTGTCAGGAGGAATAATAAATGAATAATCTTTTAAAGCGGCTGTCTCCCTTTGCTCCGGATCTTTCTGGCGCAGTGTCAGTTTTATACGAGCTTGGTGGTCTTACAGTAATCTGTGACGCGGGAGGATGTACCGGAAATATATGTGGATTTGATGAACCGCGGTGGTTTCATAAAAAAAGCGCTATTTTTAGTGCAGGACTCCGCGATATAGATGCTATCCTTGGGCGTGATGACAAACTTATTGAAAAACTTCAGGATGCAGCGTCCAAAACAAATGTAGACTTCACAACCCTTGTAGGAACCCCTGTTCCGGCGGTAATAGCTACAGACTTCAAGGCTTTGAAACGAATGGCTGAAAAACGCACAGGACTGCCGTCTATAACAATAGAAACAACCGGAACCAGATATTATGACGAGGGCGCAGAACAAGCGTATCTGGAGCTTTTTAAAACCTTCAGTGTCGAACAACTACCAGTAAAGAAAGGAAGTGCAGGCGTGATAGGTGCAACACCTCTTGATTTCAGCAACCTGGAAGCTGAAAAAAATATAACAGTATATTTAGAAAATAGAGGATGGAAAAACACAACCTGTTATGGAATGGGAAGCGGACTTGAATTTATAAAAAAGGCTTCGGCAGTAGAAAAAAATATTGTAGTTTCCCCATCGGGGCTTAAGGCAGCAGAATACCTTAAAGAAAAATTTGGAACTCCTTATATCACTAATATCATACCCATCCCGGAAAGCCTTCAAAAAGAGCTCTATGAATTAAAGGGGAAAAAAATACTGATAATTCACCAACAGGTAGCGGCCAATAGTGTTAGAGATTTAATCTTGAAAAAAACAGAAGCTGATATCACCGTAGCGTCATGGTTTATGCTGAAAGAGAGCCTGATGCAAGAGCATGATTTCAGACTTACAGAAGAGGATCAGCTTAAAGGAATTTTAGAAAGTGGAGATTATGATGTAGTTATTGGAGATGAAATTTTCAGGCGTGTAATGAAAAAATATAATGGACGATTTATTGACTTTCCACATTTTGCGGTATCTGGAAGGCTTGAAAAATGAAGGCGGAATTAATAGCTACAGCTGCCCGTGTTATTCGTGTTTACGGTATTGTACAAGGAGTAGGATTTAGACCCTTTGTCAGTAAAACAGCCTGCGCACTGGGAATAAAGGGCTGGGTAGCAAACAAAGGGTCTTTTGTCGAGATAAAAGCACAAGGCTCTGAATCTGCTATCAAAGGTCTTTTAGAAGCGCTAAGAAAAACTCCTCCGGAGAGGTCAGCAATAATAAAAATAGAAATCAATGATTCCACAGAAGAACTCTTTGATAGTTTTAGAATAATAGATAGCAAGAAAGAAAGTGGAGATATTTTTGTATCTCCGGATATAGCAACATGCGACAAATGCAGGGAGGAACTCTTTGACAAAAACAACAGGCGCTACCTTCATCCTTTTATAAACTGTACTAATTGTGGGCCGAGACTTACCATCCTTGAATCTCTTCCATACGACAGAGAGCGAACAACCATGGCGGACTTTCCAATGTGCGATGAATGCGAATATGAATACACTCATTCTGAAACAAGAAGGTATGACGCCCAACCAGTATGCTGCAACAGCTGCGGCCCGGAACTGTATATTATAGGTCAAAAAGAAAAAAATCGTGAAGCCATAACTACAGCCAGAAAAGCAATAATGGAAGGAAAGATTATAGCTGTTAAAGGAATAGGAGGGTTTCTCCTATGCTGCAATGCCAAAGATCAAAAGGCAGTAAGCCGTCTACGACGTCTTAAAAACCGCCCTACTAAACCCTTTGCAGTTATGCTCCGCGATATAGATACCGCAAAAAGAGAATGTGCAATACTACCTGAGCAGGAAAAAATACTTACAGGTCATGAAAAACCAATAATTCTGTTACCAAAGAAAGCTAATAGCAGCTTATGCAATCAAATTGCTCCAGATAATCCGACTGTAGGCGTTATGTTGCCGTACACTCCGGTACATATGCTCCTTTTTGAATACGATGATAATATAAAAATGACTGACTGCCTTCTTATGACAAGCGGTAATGTATCAGGAGCGCCCATCTGCCGAAATGACAAAGACGCAATTTCCGAAATTAGAAGCTTCTGCGATCTAATACTTTCTAATAACCGAAGAATATTGCTTCGCGCTGATGATTCAGTGATGGACTTTTTTCAACATAAACCGTATATGATTCGCCGATCTCGTGGCTACGCCCCCCTTCCTTTTCTGTTGTCAGAAACCTTAAACGGCCAGGTTATAGGAATTGGCGGAGAATTGAAAAATTCATTCTGCATAGGAAAAGGCAATCTTTTTTATCTATCGCCGTATGTCGGAGATCTTTCAGACATACGAACAATTACTGCTCTTAAAGAGTCCATAACAAGAATGAAAGGACTTCTTGAAGCAGAACCACAGATCGCAGCCTGTGATTTACATCCCGGATATAATTCGGTCATGGTTGCTGAAAAACTGAATATTCCAGTTATCAGGGTACAGCACCACTGGGCACACGTAGCCTCCTGCATGGCAGAAAATAATTATAAGGAAGATGTTATAGGCGTATGTTTTGACGGTACCGGATATGGAACAGACGGAAGTATATGGGGAGGAGAATTCCTCAGGGCTTCTTACAGGGATTTTGAAAGGCTTGGTAGTATCTGCCCATTCACTCAGCCCGGCGGAGATTCTTCAGCAAGAGAAGGATGGAAAATCGCCGTCTCAATGCTATGTCAAATTTACGGAAATGAATCTGAAGAAATAATTAACAGCCTTAAGCTCTGCACAAAGAAAGAGATGAATATTCAAAGAGCAATAATAGATAGAGGCATTAATACTGTTAGCTCCACAAGCTCCGGAAGACTTTTTGATGCTGTAAGCGCAGTTCTTTCTATAAAAAAATGTTCAACATTTGAAGGGGAAGCGGCTATGGCCTTGCAGTTTGCGGCAGAAAACTTTAAAGGAGCAAAATCTCCCGTAAAAGAATGGGCAAAGAAAATGCTCTCGAAAAACGGTAGAAAATTTGAGCTAAGCACAGATCTGCTCTTTAGACATATAACCGATTCCGTTCTTGCTGGAATAGAAAAGGAACAGCTCGCGTTTGAATTTCATTCAGTTCTATCTGAAATGATTACAGAGGGATGCAAGATATCCCGCGACAGCACTGGACTAAATACATGCGCGTTGAGTGGAGGTGTATTTCAGAACAAGCTTCTTACATCCTTGTGTGTATTAAGTCTTGAAAAGAAAGGTTTCAAGGTTCTGCTTCACAGCCTGACACCGCCTAACGATGGAGCTATAGCCCTTGGACAGGCGGTTATAGCAATGACAAGTTTAAAACATGAATTTTAAGGAGGGATAATATGTGTGTTGGATTATCAGCAAAGGTAATTGGAATTGATAACGGAATGGCCATAATTGACGCATCCGGAGCTAAAAGAGAGATCTCGGCAGAGCTTATAAAGGATCTGGAACCGGGAGATTATGTAATGGTTCATGCCGGAATAGCAATCGCCAAGATTACAGATAATGATGAAGATGAAACTGATGAGATCATGGAGTCACTATAAATGAAGACGGCTTGCATAGAAAATAAAAAAATGTCGGCAAAAGAGATAATTGAATCCTACAAAGGAAAACCTCTACGAATCATGGAGGTATGCGGGACACATACCCACGAGATATTTCGTCTGGGAATACGGAATATTCTGCCAGACACTATAAAACTTATTTCAGGCCCAGGCTGCCCGGTCTGTGTTACACCGGTAGGCTTTATTGATGAAAGCCTTATGTTGGCGCTTGAACATAGGGCTGTAATCTGTACATTTGGAGATCTCCTTAGGGTTCCCGGCTCAAAAATGAGCCTTGCTGATTCAAGACAAAAAGGAGCCTCAATAAAGATGGTCTACTCGCCTGTTGACGCTCTATCATACGCTAAAGAGCATCCGGATAAAGAAATAGTTTTTCTTTCTGTTGGATTTGAAACAACAACTCCGGCATCATGCCTGGCTGTAAAGAAGGCAAAGGCTGATGGAATCAAAAACTTCAGTTTACTTGTAGCAAATAAAACAATGCCAGAAGCATACAAGATTCTAAAAAACAGCGCGGACGCCTTTCTTTATCCCGGACATGTAGACGCAATAGCCGGCACATCAGTATGTGAAAGCCTTGTAAAAGAAGGAGTATCTGGAGTTGTGACAGGATTTACCGCTAATGAACTTCTAACGGCCTTGGCGGTTGCAATCAAACTGTCAGAAAAGGGTAAACCTTTTTTCAAAAACTGCTATCCAAGGGTTGTAAAATCCGAAGGAAATATACCGGCACAAGAACTTGTAAACGAAACAATGGAAAGTTGTGATTCAGAATGGCGTGGACTTGGTAAGATAAAAAAATCAGGTTTGAAACTCCGAGCCGACTACAAAGATTTTGACGCAAGAACACGTTTTAATCTTCCAAAGATTCCCGGAAAAAGTAATCCGGCCTGCCGCTGCGGAGACATTCTTCAGGGCAAATGCAAACCAACAGAATGCGGACTGTTTGGAAAGATTTGTAATCCACAGCATCCGGTTGGAGCATGCATGGTTTCAAATGAGGGAGCATGTTCAGCTTATTATCAATATGGAGGGAACTTATAATGGAAAAAAATATTACATTGGCACACGGGGCAGGAGGAAAACAGACTTCCATGCTGATAGATGAGGTATTTAAAACTCATTTCTCAAATCCCTTACTTACAGCAGATGACGCGGCTATTCTTCAAATAGACTCTGGAAAGATTGCTTTTTCAACAGACGGATTCATTGTTTCACCGTTTGAGTTTCCTGGAGGGAATATCGGCAAGCTAAGTATTTGCGGGACAGTAAACGATCTTGCCTGCATGGGAGCAAAGCCATTATACCTGACCTGCGCCTTTGTTATTGAAGAAGGCTTTCCTCTGACTATTCTTGAAAAAATTGCGTCATCAATGGAAAAAACGGCAAAAGAAACAGGTGTGAAGATAGTTGCCGGAGACACAAAGGTCGCTGGTAAGGGGCAGATTGATAATATTTTTATTACAACAAGCGGTGTTGGGCAGCTTGCAGAGGGTATAAGCTTGTCCGGAAGTAAAGCCTGTGTAGGAGACGCTGTTATTGTAACTGGAGATATCGGAAGACATGGATGTTCTATTCTGTTGTCCAGAGAAGATTTTGGGATTGAAACAAGCATAAAAAGTGACTGTGCTCCTCTTTGGGGAGCAGTTGAGAAAATGCTCGAGGTTACAAAGACACTACATGTAATAAGAGATGCAACAAGGGGAGGTGTTGGAACTGTATTATACGAAATTGCCAACCAGAGCAATGTAGGAATATGTCTTGATTCAAAAGAGATTCCAGTATCAGGAGAAGTCGCCGGGGTCTGTGGAATGTTGGGACTTGAACCACTGTACCTTGCCTGTGAAGGCCGACTTGTAGTTTTTGCGCCAATGGATGAGGCCGAGCAGATAGTAAAAACTCTCAGACAGCTTCCGTATTCAAAGGAGGCTGCTGTGATAGGAGAAGTAACCTCAGAAATGCCGGGAAGGGTTGTTATGAAAACAGAAATAGGAGCCAAAACATTGCTCCCTGAACCCGGAGGAGAACTTCTTCCCCGAATATGCTGAGAAGAAAATATTCAGAGAGACTTAAATTGTGAAAAAATATAAAATAGTATAATGTTGATTTTTTGCTCAAGGGCTTAAATTGCTATGACCAAATTATTTCAATACTGTTGCAAGACTGGTGCTCCAATTTATTCAGAGGCATGTTTTGGTAATTCGACACCAAGTTTTTGTTTTAAACAATGTTTGATCATGTAAACACAGCCCTCGATTCCCAATGTTGAACTATTTAGGGTAAGATCATAGTTTACTGGATTTGTCCAATAATTACCGTTGGTATATGCTTCGTAATAATCAGCTCTATATTTGTCGGTACGGGTAATCATATCATCAGCAATTTCTGCAGGAACCTTTTTAAGGTTCATAATACGTTCTCTGGTATATTCTCTGGGAGCCTCAATATAAACACTAACCACGTTTTTATAATCCTTTAAAACAAAATCAGCACACTTACCGACTATAACACAGGATTTTGATTCTGCCAGTTTCTGAATAATTTTAGCCTGATAATCAAAAAGGAGCTGATCTGAAACAAATTTATGAAAAACTGCATCAGTATTTTTTACAAAGGGAAGTTTTTTTAAAACATCAAAGGCCTTTTTTTCACGAAGCCTTTCGTCAATCTCGATAAACTTATCTGTTTCTATCCCACTAAGCTGAGACGCTAAAGTTAAAATCCGACTTTCATAACATTCTATTCCATAATCTTTGGCTAACTGGAATGCAGTTCTCTTTCCTCCAGAACCAAATCCTCTGGCAATAGTAACAATAAAATTATCCATTCTGAACCTCCTTAGAATGGGCAATGACAAGCAACCCAATGTCCCGACTCAACTTCTATAAGTTCGGGAGTAACACAATCACATAAACCTTTTTTACAGTATTGGCATCTACCCGCAAAACGACAACCCTCACCAACATCCACAGCACTTGGAATATCGCCAGCAATAATCTCCCTATCCTTTCTTAAAGAAGGATGTTCAATAGGATTAACCTCAATTAAAGCATGTGTATAAGGATGCATAGTATGTGAAAAAAGTTGTTCTTTCTTGGCCATTTCAACAATAACACCCAAATACATAACTGCTACTCGGTCACATATTCTTTCAACTACATTTAAATCATGTGAAATAAAAAGGATCGTAAGCCCCATTTTATCTCGTAAATCAAGAATGAGATTTAAAATCTGAGCCTGAACCGACACATCCAGAGCCGAAACTGGTTCATCAGCTACTATAAAATCAGGCTCCAGTAAAAGGCTTCGAGCTATGCTTAACCGTTGAAGCTGTCCTCCACTTAATTGGCTTGGCATTCTGGTCAAAACATCAGCAGGCAGGTTAATCAATTCCAAAAGCTTAATAATTTTTTCATTCATCTCATGCCTGGAAATTTTATAGAACTTACATAGCTCACTAAAAGCTGACCCAATGTATTGTTTGGGATTAAAAGAAGCTAATGGATTTTGAAAAACCATTTGCATTTTCTTCCGGAACTCCAACATTCCTTTTGCGTCTAAAGAATCAATTCTTGTACCATCCCAATAAATTTCACCTTTATCAATGGCAATTAAATTTAAAATACTTCGACCGATTGTAGATTTTCCTGATCCACTCTCTCCTACAATTCCAAATATTTCTCCCTGAAAGATAGAAAAACTAACATCATCTACTGCATGAAGAAAACTTTTTTTGGAAACGGGATAATATTTCTTAAGATGTTTTACATCCAATATTTTCTTACTCATCATGAAGGAGCTCCTTTTTCTCAAAAAACTCTCTGGAAAAATGACAGCTTGCCCAATGTTCCTTATCTAATTCTATCTTTTTAGGTGATGTTGAATGACATTTTGGACAGGCATATTTACAACGTAGAGCAAACGAACAACCTGGGATGTCATCGTAAAGGGAAGGAGGAGCACCTGGAATAGTTAACATCCTCTCCGCGCGATCACTTCCCTTTGGTTTGCTTTCAAACAAAGCTTTGGTATAAGGATGTGCGGGATGATCAAAAATATCAAGGATATTGCCACTTTCAACTATTTTACCTGCATACATAATTGAGACCCGATCACACATTTCTGCAATCACTCCCAAATCGTGAGTAATAAAAATAATGGAAACGCCAGTACTTTTTTGTACACTCTTCATTAAATCCAGAATTTGCGCTTGAATTGTAACATCCAGAGCTGTTGTAGGTTCATCAGCAATGAGAAGTTCTGGATTATTTACCATAGACATGGCAATCATTACTCTCTGCAATAGACCACCGCTTAACTCAAAGGGGTATTGCTTATATCTTCTTTCTCCCGGTGTAATCCCAACTTTTTCGAGAATCTCCAAGGATCTCTTTTTTGCTTCATCCTTGCTGATATTACTCTTAGCAGTTAAGACCTCCAAAATCTGCTCACCCACTGTCATGATGGGACTTAGCGAGGTCATTGGATTTTGAAAAATCATAGCCATTTCTTTTCCGCGTAATTTTCTCATATTCCGGATCTTTAAATCCATAATATTCTTATTGTTTACAAAGATATTTCCGCTGTATGCAACTTTACTTTCATCATGCAACCGCATAATCGACTTAACCATAACTGATTTACCACAACCTGATTCACCTACAATACCATGAGTTTCTCCTCTGCGTACATTCAGACTTAAACCTCTAACAGCCTTTAGCAAACCATCAGGAGAGATAATCTCTACTTCAAGGTTATTAATTTCAACTATGTTATCATGCATATTTTTCATTATGTTTCGCCTCCCTTTTTTTATATTTCATAATGTGGGGCAGACGTCTCTGAACAGGATCCAAATACATCTGAATGCTGTCAGTGAGCAAGTTTAATGCAACAACTGTTATTACGATGGCAATTCCGGGAATAAGAGCTACTGTCGGTGATTTAAACAACAAAGCCATACCCGACTGTAAAATACTTCCCCAGTCCGATTTTGGTGACTGAACTCCAAGTCCCATATAACTTAGAGAAGCCAGACTGATTATTGCGTACCCTATATCCAAAGTAAATTCAGCCATTAGTGTCGGTACAACATTAGGGAAAATATGGCGAAAGATAATCTTTCGTTCGGTATATCCTAAAGATTTTGCCGTTTCCACATAGGTCTTGGTCTTTTCAGAAAGAACACTTGAACGTGTAAGCCGAGAAATCATTGGAATAAAAACAATCCCTGTGGCAAGGACAGCGTTCAATTCTCCTTTTCCAAAAATTGCCACAAATACCATGGCTAAAATAAGAGGAGGAAAAGCTGCAAGAATGTCCCATATACGCATTACGATCTTATCTAAAAGCCCTTCTTTATATCCACACATCAATCCAAGAGGCACACCGATGAAATCAGCAAATAAAACAACCAGAACAGCGTTTAAAATTGTTGTATGAGCCCCGCATAGCATACGAGAAAACATGTCTCTGCCCATAGCGTCAGTTCCAAACCAATGATCTGGTGAAAATTTTTTATAAGTATTCGCTAAATCTATAGCCTCAGGATCGTAAGGAGCCAACAAGGTTCCAAATATTGATATCAATAGAATAACGGCAAGAATAATTGCCGAGATCATCATTGGTGGTGTAAACAGAGTTCCCATTTTTTTCTTTTTCATACAACTACCTAAATCTTAATTCTTGGATCGATGATGGTATACATAATATCCGCAATCAGGTTAACTACCTGAAAAATAATCAGCATCAGCAGGGTCAACGCCAATATAATAGGATAATTATCCTTTAAAACTGCTGTTGTAAGTAAACTACCAAGCCCAGGCAAGGAAAATATCTGCTCAACTAAAACAGAAATTCCCACTGATGTTCCTACAAGCATGGCAGACACGGTAAAAACCGGAATTACACTATTTTTCAATGCATGACTTAAAATCAATCTTCTTTTAGAAATTCCTTTAGCTTCACAGGTTATTATATAATCCGAATTTAATTGTTCCACCATTGCATTTCTGGTTATACGCCCAATGAGAGCAATATTTCCAAATGAAAGGCATAGAGAAGGAGCGCTTATCCGAGCCATATATTCACCAAAATTTGTATACATTCCTACACTTCTATATCCCGGAATTGCTTTTGACAGTATAACAAGCATAATCATCGCTACTAAAAAACCGGGAATAGAAGTTAGTATAAGCATCAATGTCGAGATAACATAATCTACACCAGTGTTTTTCTTAAGAGCACTGATAATTCCCAAAGGAATTGCTATCAAAATTGAAAATAACAAACTACAGGCAACCATTCCTATAGTTACCGCACTTCTACCACCAATCAGAGAAGTCACAGGCATCTTCTGTATATAGTCCATACCGAAGTTTCCTGTAACAGCTCCTTTAAACCATATTCCATACTGAACAAATAAAGGTTCATCCAAATGGTATTGCACCCTCAAGGATTCCCGAGCCTCTTGGGTAATATTCTGCTTCTGCCCAATAATAACCGTTAGTGGATCAGGTCCAGTCAGATGCAATACCATAAATAGTAAAAATGATACGATTAGAAGTGTAAAAAGCATAGTTATGAATCTTTTTAATATAAACAATACTTTTCCCATATTCTTAATCCTTTACCTCACATTACCTGTAGTCTATTAATTATTATTGGTTTCATTTTTCTTATGTACCTGTGTAAAATTAAAATTCCACATCCACATTGCTGGTAGTTCCACAGAATAATTTGTATTGATAGAACAGGAAGGTCCAAAATAGGAAATCATTTTCCCAGTACAAGCTTCGTTAATAATTCTGTATGCTTTCATTAATGTTTCAGAACGTTCTTGTCCACTTTGTATATCTGACAATTCAATTAAGGAATCTACTTCAGGGTTTAAATAATTAGCCATATTGTATCCGCCGATTCCTATATTAATTCCTTGATAAAGATATAATAGAGCTACAGGATCTGCAAAATCAGGGAACCATGCAAAAGCCAATAGATCATAATCTCTTTGTCCTTGGTCATCAAGTAAAACTCCGTAAACGTACAAAATAAAATCAGAGAAGGGAACTGTTTCAAGTTTTACATTAATTCCAATCTGCTTTAAATAATACTGAGCAGCTTCACTTTCTTTCTGTACAAGAGTACAGGTCGGCATAGTAACCTCAACCCCATCAGGATATGCAGATTGAGCCATATATTCTTTAGCTTTTTCCAAATTATACTCATAAGAATCAAGCTCATCGTTCAGAGCAATCCAATCTTCAGGATAATATCCCATTACTTGAGGATCAACATCCAGAGCTTTTGACTTATCGAAAAATCCCTCACCTCTTGTGGCAAGAGCGATAGCATTAGTATCAAGTGCCGTAGCGGCTGCTTTTCTTAAATTAATATCATTAAAAGGGCCTGCGCCAGAATTAAAGTAGATGAATGAGTTCTGAAGTCCTTTAGCATATTTATTTTCTACTTTATCAGAGGATGCTACTTGCTCTCTAACCTCTTCGGTCGGAGTATTAAAGAAATCGACCTGTCCGCTGGTAAGGGCAAGGCCAACTGATGTTACATCAGCAATAATATCAAATTCCAGGACGTCTTCGGGATAACTGACGCTACTATCCCAATAATTTTCATTCTTTTTAAAAATGATAGTACTTCCTTCAGTCCAACTATCAAATTTATAAGGACCAGTACCCATAGTTCCTGTATTTGTTTTACCAAAATTCTCTCCAGCTTCTTCAACAAAAGCCTTTTCGACCACACTACCAGCCATAGTTGCCGGAATATATTTGAAGCTTTCACTTTGATAAGAAAGTCGTATTGTTACTTCGAAATCTCCAGTTTTTTCGATACTTTCAACAGCGTTAAACTTGGGACCAAAAAGAGAGGCTAAAGAAGGATCCATGTGTCTTCTTAAGGAGAAAACTACATCATCAGCGGTCATTTTCTGCCCATCCCAGAAATAAACATCATCCCGTAGTTGATATACATAAGTCAGCTCATCAACCTTTTCCCATGACTTTGCAAGACCTGGTTCTAAATGATTATCTTCTACTGAAAATTTTAGAAGAGTATCGTACAGGTTATTTATTACCAGTTCTGCACTATAATCATTACATTGAACTGGATCCATGGTTGGTAAATCCGTTGAAATAGCTACATTAAACACACCATCGGATTTAACGTTTTTAGTCTTTGAAGCGCTACACCCCATAACAAGTATTGCTATAATACTTGTAATAGTTAACAAGGTGATCCATTTTCGTTTCATAATTTTCTCCTTAAGTTAGAAACTTACTTATTAAGCTTTTTCATCATACACAATTGCTCCATTAAAAATGGTCATTGTTGAATGACAATTTTTTATTTCTTCTATATCAATATCAAACATATTGCAATTTACAACGTTTATATCTGCATATTTACCAGGCTCCAAGGTTCCTACCTTCTGCTCCATACTATTAAGATACGCACCTTCAATAGTGTAGCCTTTAAGACATTCCTCCAGAGTTAAAACTTGTTCTCTGGTGGTAGTTCCGAACTGGACTCCATCTAAAGAACGAGTTGTCATTCCAATATAAATATTTTCATAAGGATTGAAAGAAACCACAGGATAATCAGTTCCGAGAGCGATTCTGCCTTTTGTATCCCGGATTGCCTTAAAATTCCATTCATATTTACTTCGTTCCAAACCACATCGGAATAATTTCTCTCCCTTATCAAGAATTTGATGCCGTGGCTGCATTGAAGCAACAACACCCAATTCATGAAAACGATTTACATCATCAGGATGAAGCATTTCAATATGTTCTACTCCATTTCGAATATTGGAATTATCATTTACAGCATTGGATGCTTCATAAGCATCCAGAGCCTCTCTTACCGCTCCATCACCAATGCAATGTATTCTGCAACTTAATCCATTTGCATTAGCAGTACTTACCCAATTTTGTATAGTATCTTTATCAACAACTAGTATTCCATTAACACCTGGATTATCCTGATATGGCTCAGTCATAACAGCCGTATAGGTGGCTGTAACTCCATCAAGAATCCCTTTCACCCCAGTTATATGCATTTCATCACTATAAAATAATTCCTTATAGGGTAATATTTCATGGATTTTATCAGCCTGGTGGTTTGTTCCTGGATATATATATATTCTAACAGTTAATTGTCCTG
>JAQQAK010000196.1 GCA_028527945.1 Spirochaetaceae bacterium | reverse complement strand
GAAGAGCCTGTTGGTGTTGATTTAATGAGATTAAGAGGGGTGCAATCTGCCTTTTCAGAGAATAATATTACTTGGACTGATGATTTATTCTTTCCGTTGTCTCGAAGTAAGCAGACGCGGCATGAGCTATATCAGCACATTTATGAAGAAATCTCTTCATGGACCGCGTTGTTTTTTGCTTCTGATTATTATGCGGCAGAAGCCGCAGTATTTTTTTCTGAAAAAGGTGTTCGCATTCCGGAAGATATTTCACTTGTAGGTTTTGATGATAACTTTTACGCAAGAATGGTTCAGCCTTCACTGACAACTATGCGACAAGATGTAAAGAAGAAGGGGCAGTTAGCAATTAAAAGATTGTTAAAATTAATAAAAGATGAAGAAGTGCAGGATATCAATACCCGTTTTGAACCGGAGTTGATAATTAGAAATTCTACAAAAAAGAGAGAAGAGAATTATGGAAAAAATAATTGATTACAAGAAGAAAAAGAATAATGTTAAGCTTCAGTTTGCTGATAAAAAATACCGTGTTGAAGTACTTGATAGTAAAATTATTCGTTTCTTTTCAGGAAAGAAGTCTACTTCATTTAGTGTAACAGAATGTGAATTTCCAGAACCTTGCTGGAGTCTTGAAGAAGGTTCCAATAATCTTATTTTAAAAACTGATGACCTTATGGTTGAAATTAATGATGGTTTTCTTGTAGATATTTTCGATACTTCCGGAAAGGTTATTTGCCGTGATTATAGGGGGAAGCGTCAAATCTCTTCAAAGATTACAGAAGAAACTTTATCAATTATATCCGGTGAAGGGCATAGTCTTGTTGATAAAAGCCGTGAATTGAATATTCAAGTTTGTAAGAAAATGGATGGAGATGAATGTTTTTATGGGCTTGGAGATAAAACAGGTTTTTTAAATAAACGTGGTTATTATTACGAAATGTGGAACTCTGATCTTCCTGAGCCGCAAGTGGACAGCTTTGTTTCTTTATATAAATCTATTCCATTTTTTATTGTTCTGAAAGATGACTGTGTTTTTGGGATCTTCTTTGATAACACGTATAAAACCTGTTTTAATATGGGGCAGGAGAGTGACGATTATTATTACTTTGGGGCAGATAAGGGAAATCTGGATTATTATTTTATCTATGGTTCGACAATGTCTGAAGTACTTTCTTCTTATATGAAGTTGACAGGAACCGTTCCGTTACCGCAAATGTGGACTTTGGGGTATCATCAGTCCCGTTGGGGGTATGACACAGAAGAGCAGATAAAGACCTTAGCTTCCAGAATGAGATCTGAAAAAGTCCCCTGCGATTGTATTCATTTGGATATCGATTATATGGACAATTATAAGGTTTTTACCTGGAATAAGAAAAATTATCTTAATCCTAAAGCCGCTATAAAAAGTTTAAGTAAGCAGGGCTTTAAAATGATTACTATCATCGATCCTGGTGTAAAGAAAGAAAAAGGATATCATATTTATGATGAAGGAGTTGCAGAAGGCTACTTTGCAACAACTCCAAAAGGTAAAATATACAAAAATAAAGTTTGGCCGGGAGATTCAGTTTTTCCTGATTTTGGAAAAGAAAAAGTTAGAAAATGGTGGGCGAATAACCAGCAATTCTTGTTAGATATGGGAATTAGAGGGATCTGGAACGATATGAATGAGCCTGCATCATTTAACGGCCCTCTTCCAGATGATGTTGTTTTTCATGATGAAGAAAGGGTTAGTACGCATGAAAAGATGCACAATGTCTATGGTCATCTCATGGCAAAGGCCACTTATGAAGGTTTGAAAGATTTGGATAAGCGGCGTCCATTTGTTATTACACGAGCATGTTATGCGGGTAGTCAAAAGTATGCTACTGCATGGACAGGAGATAATCATAGTATTTGGGCACATTTGCAGATGGCTGTTCCACAGTTGTGTAATCTTGGATTAAGCGGAATGTCGTATGTAGGAACAGATATCGGAGGATTTGGGTCGGACACAACTCCAGAGCTATTGCTTCGGTGGATAGAGGTTGGCTGCTTTTCTCCACTTTTTCGTAATCACTCAGGACGGGGGACTCGAGAGCAGGAACCATGGCAATTTGGTGATGAAGTTCTAAGTATTTATAGAAAGTATGTTGAGTTAAGATATCGCTTAATTCCGTATTATTATGATTTATTTTTTAAGGGAGAACAGACAGGGCTTCCTGTAATGCGACCACTGATTCTTCATTATCAGAATGATAAGGAAGTACAAAATAAGAATGATGAATTTCTCGTTGGTGAATCGATTTTAGTTGCCCCTGTTTTAATGCAGGGTGAAACAAAAAAGATGGTTTATTTACCTGCAGGGGATTGGTTTGACTATTGGACTGGAGAAAAGGTTCAGGGCGGTGATTATTTCTTGAGAGACGCTCCTCTGGATTTATGTCCTATTTATATTAAAGCTGGTAGTATTATTCCTAACTTTCCAGTACAGCAATTTATTGGTGAACAAAATATTGAGAATCTTATTCTTGATATCTATCCGGGAAAAGGTGAATACCATCATTTTCAGGATGATGGTGAAACTTTTGCTTATAGAGAAGGTAAGTATAATGAGTATAAGATTTCTCTGGATGATCAGAACCTGTTAACTGTATCTCTGGAGCATAATGGTTATGAACCTGTTTATAAAGGTTTTACCATTATGTGGAAAGGTAAAGAACGTCAGGTAGCTTTTTCTGGCTCTTCTATTAGTTTGAATCTGGAAGGCTAATGAGGATTTTAAGTATTAAATTTATTTCTTTTTTAAGCCGCGCAAAAACAAAGCCTCTGAAGGTTCAATAGCGCGGCTGCTCCACTTATGGTTGTTCCATAAAAATATACCGGTTTTTTGTCCAGATATTTTACAATAGTTCTGTTAACTATTGTGCTGCCTGTCGCAAGAATTATGTCGCACCAGTTTAATACCTCATCAAGCTTTTCAATTCCATGCTCAACCAAGACGCCAAATCTTACTTTTCCAATCTTGTCATTATCAAGATCAAGATTTCTAACTTCAAAATTGGCAGAGAGCTTTTCCAGAATACTTGGCTGATGCCCTATCAGCGCAATTTTAATATCACTATAATTGCTTTTTATAAAGGATAGTATTTGTTCAGCACAATCTTCTGGCTCATTGTTCTTGCAGTGAATTGTTCTATCGCATAAACCAAGATGACAACAGACAGCGTTTATACTGGAAATAAGAACAGCTCTCTGAAAATTGTTTTCTGGCGTCTTTGAAATTATATCTTTCAGTTTTCCTGAAAAACTGCCAGGCATGTCTGTATAGGCCTGACCTTTGCTGTTTTTAAATTCAGCCTGCATAAGTTTTTCTTTACCGCTTAGCAGTGGAAAATCTCTTCTGTCTGGCTTGCCCAGAGCCTCTTCAGAGGTTAAAACCTTCCCTGTTATATTGATAGATTCTTCAAGCAGATTATTCTCTTCAAGAACTTCTCTAAATCTTTCAATGAGAGAATTGTAAAAGTCATTTGGCATATTCATAATTTACCTCCATTCGCTGAATAAGCATAAATAAAATTATTGCTGTCACCGCAAGTACAACCGATAAAAACATTGCTCTGTCAAAATTGCCGTCGAATACAGAATTATAAATGGCAAGCGATATTGTTTCTGTCTTTCCTATTATATTGCCTCCCAGCATTAATGTCATTCCTACTTCTCCAAGGGCTCTACCTGAAGATAGTGTCAGGCCAGAAAATATTCCCATCCGTATATTTGGTATAATTATATACAGAATTATCTGTGTGCGTGATGCTCCCTGTAGTTCTGCCATCTCCAGAATAGAATCATCAAGGGCCGAGGCAGAGGTTTTTACAGATTTTACCATAAGTGGAAAACCTGCAATGAAAGCTGCAAGCAAAACACCCGCAGCACTAAAAATAACGCTCAGGTTTATAGTGTCAAGCCATCTGCCTAAAAAGCTGTTTCTGCCAAATACAAGCAGTAGAAAAAATCCCATTGCAATAGGAGGGAATACCATTGGAAGTGAAACGAGTATGTCTATAATTCGTGAAAATATTGAATTATGCCTTGCAAGATAGACTCCTGTGAGGGAGCCTATAACGAGATTCAAGCCGCAAACTGCAAGAATAATTTTTATAGAAAATATCAGCGAAGAAGACATTTTCTATAAACCATATTTATCTAATATTTTTTTAGCCTTGTCTGTTGAGAGGAATTTAATAAATTCTTTTACAGGCAGTTCATTTTCAAATCCACTTATGGTTCCAGCGACAATTTCTATAGATGAATATTTCTTATCAACAAGAAAATACCCACCAATCTTATCTTTTATACCAATGGCGTCGGTAAGGTTTATGAATCCTGCGTCAACTTCACCCGCTACAAGATAAGATGATACCTGAGGAACTGTGGCTGCCGGTATTATTTTATCCTGGACAGAATTCCACAAGTTTGTGTTTTCTATGTATTCTTTTGCCGCCTTACCGTAGATTGCTTTTTTTATGTCAGGCATAGAAATTCTGGAAATTTTACTATCAAGAAGTTCTTCTGTGCTCGAAATTTTTATTCCTCTTGGATATGCCAGAACCAGCTTTCCGGTTCCAAGGTTCTTATATTCTGAATATTCTACTCCTAATCTGGGATTTTTTAGAAAACTGATGTCTCCTATGAGAACACCAACCTTACCGCTTTGTTTTACTTGAGTTGAAACAGTCTGCATATTTCCGAAAATATTTTCTACTTTAATTCCTGTATCAGCAGTAAACTCTTTACATATTTCCATTACCGGTTTTTTGTATCCAGCTCCTGCTGCCAAGATAAGACTTTCATTTTTTGCCGAGCTTGAAAGCAGTATAACGGGAATAAAGGTAAGCATTACAATTTTTATTATTTTTTTCATCCTTAAACCTCTCTAAATATTTTAATT
>JAQQAK010000195.1 GCA_028527945.1 Spirochaetaceae bacterium | reverse complement strand
ATAGAGAATCTTGATAAGGTCTTTTCAGAACTTCAGAAAATTTTTAACGCTTTAAATACCTCGATCGTTATGATCGCAGAAAAAGTAGGTGTCATTGAAGATATTTCAGACCTTACAAATCTTTTAGCGCTCAACGCTGCTATAGAGGCTGCAAGAGCAGGCGAGCAGGGAAAAGGTTTTCAGGTTGTAGCCAAAGAAATTCGAAAGCTTGCAGATAGAAGTCATTTAAGTACAGAGGAGATATCTGATGTGCTTAAGGAACTTATGGGGCGTCTTGAAGATTATAAGAATATTGTACAGAAATATACTAAACTTCAGGAAGATGTTCTTGGTGAAATTAATATTACAAGTGAAAGGCTCTCTGAATCTTCAGATGATTTAAAGCATATTGATTCAGAAATAGGTTCTATCAAAGGTTTTGTAGATAAACAAGCAAGTAATACCTCGTCGCTTTTAGATACACTTAAAATGGTTGATGAAAGCAGTGAGTTTACTATGAATAATGCGGCATACATTGAAAGGACATCTGATATCTATAAAGAAATAAATGTTTCACTTGATAATAGTTTATCAAAGCTATCAACTTCATTGTATGATCAAGTTGAAGATAGAACTTGTGAATATGTTATTGGGCATGATATTGCCTATCCACCATGGTGTTATATTAAAGATGGTTATTCTGCTGGAATCAGCGTTGAATATACAGAGAATTTTATGCGGCAAAAAGACGCTTCTTGTAGAATAATTGGTGCTCCATGGATTCAGACATATTCAAGATTTATAAATGGGGAAATAGATCTATTAGCAAATGTAGGCTGGCCAAATGATTTTTTTGATAATGAGCCTGTTGTTCCTTCTTCTCCTTATGAAAAATTTAATGTAAGAATTTTTCAAAGGGCTGAAGACTTTTTTGATATAGATTATTTTAAGGGAAAACGTATTGGTGTTCAGAAGGGTTCTTTTGCTGCAGGTGTTATAGAACCCTTTGGTTGTATTCCTGTGATATATGAGAATGATATTGAGGCAATGGTACAGCTTTTATGGAACAATATTGATGGTGTCGCAACAGAAGAGCGAGTAGGTGAGTACATATCGAAATCTCTTTTTCTTGGCGCTGTAAAATCTGTTACAGAAGTTTTTTCGAGTCTGGATGTTGTTTATTTAATGAAAGATGACAGAGCAGATTTAAAAGAATTATTTAAGATGTAAAATTGTTATTTTGAGGTTAAAAAAAGGCGCCTTTTTTAAGGCGCCTGTATTAATTAATGGTGATTGGATTAACCGATAGTTGCAAGAAGACTTCCTGCTGTAATTGCAGTGCCAACTGCTACATCAACAGTTTTTAAAGTACCATTGCTTAGAGCAGGAATCTGGAGTTCCACATTTCCTGTCTGATATGCCATTACAGGCTCACCAAAAGATACAGCATCTCCTGGTTTTTTATAAACAGCACTTATTGTACCGGCAATTTCTGCCAAAAGGTTAGAACTTGCACTCTGGCTTGGAGCCGGAGCAGAAGGAGCTGCTGTTGCTGCAGGAGCAGCTTCTTTTTTCTCAACATTCTTTCTAACCATTGTTTTTGCTTCACCTTTAAGGTAGGTAATTCCCTTTTCTTTACAGGTTGCAGCAATAAAAATATTTTCATCAGTAAGTGGCAGATTATTGTCTTCAAGAAGTTTTTTAGCCGGAGCAATACCCTTCTTTGGATCATCATCGTTAATATCTACAGCTTTTCTTGTTGTAGGTTCAAGCTTAAGCTGAGCTTTTGCCATTTCAATAATTTCAGCATCTGGAGTAACTGGTGTTTTACCAAAATAACCCAGAACCATCTTTCCATAACCTTCTGCAATTCTTTTCCATGGGCCAAAAAATACGTTATTGAAAGCCTGCTGGAAGTAGAACTGAGAAACAGGAGTAACTGAAGTTCCGAAACCACCCTTTTCTACAACTTCTCCCATTGCGGCAATTACCTCAGGAAATCTCTCAAGACAATTATTGTCTCTCATCATCTGAGTATTAGCTGTAAGTGCCCCGCCAGGCATTGGTGAAAATGGAATTATTGGTTCTACTCTTTCTGACTCTGGTGGCTTGAAGTAGTCTTTCATACAGTCTTTAAAAACTTCTTCTGCCTTGATTACTTTATTAATATCAATACCAAGATCGAAATCTGTTCCGCGAAGAGCATGCCACATTGTTATAAGATCCGGCTGACAAGTTCCTCCGCTAACTGGAGCAATAGAAAGGTCAAGCTGATCAGCGCCCGCTTCAAGAGCTGCCTTACATGAAACAACACTAATACCGGCAGTTTCATGTGTGTGATATACAATTCTTGTATCTTTTCCAAGAAGCTCTCTGGCCCCTTTTATTGTTTCGAAAACCTTGCTAGGTACACCTGTACCAGAAGCATCTTTGAAACATACTGAATCAAAAGGAATGCCTGCATCGAGAATTCCCTTTAAAACACCCATGTAGAACTCTGCTGTATGAGCTCCGCTGCATCCAGGAGGAAGCTCCATCATTGTTACAGTTACTTCGTGTTTTAGACCCGCTTCGTGTATAGCCTTACCACTATCAATCAGGTTATTAACGTCATTAAGAGCGTCAAAGTTTCTAATTGTTGTCATGCCATGTTTTTTAAACATCTTTGCATGCAGATTGATAATATCTCGAGACTGGGAATCAAGGCCAACCACGTTTACACCACGTGCAAGAGTTTGAAGATTTGCATCAGGTCCTGCCGCTTCTCTGAAGGAATCCATCATGTCGAAAGCATTCTCATTACAATAAAAGAATAATGACTGGAATCTTGCTCCGCCACCTGCTTCAAAATGATTCATTCCTGCATCTACACATGCTTCAACAGCGGGTAAGAAATCAGGTGTAAAAACCCTTGCACCGTATGCTGACTGAAAACCATCACGAAAGGCTGTTACCATGAATTCTACTCGTTTTTTCATATTCCCTTCCTTAGTTATTTATTTTTGGAACAATATATAATTGCAGGAAAATTATAAAACTTTTTTGCACAAATGTCCAAGTTTTTAAATAAAATAGAGAAATATTTTTAGTAGAAAATATGGTTCAAAACCCTGAATTCGGGATATTATAGTGATATGGCAAAATTAAATCAGACCAATACAAATGTGATAGATGAGACTAATGAGCAGCTAAAAGAGCCTGATATATATAAGGTTGTCTTATTGAATGACCATTATACACCAATGGATTTTGTTGTTGATATACTCAGAGAGATTTTTCATAAAAATCCGGCAGAGGCTACAAACATAATGCTGGAAGTACATAAAAAGGGTAAAGGTATTGCTGGAATTTATATTTATGATATTGCGGCTACCAAGATTCAGCAAGTTGAAAGACTTGCCAGGAGCGAGGGATATCCGCTAAGATGTGTTTTGGAGAAAGAATAATATGGAAATAAGCGAAGATGTTCAGGGCATGCTTAATGCCGCCTATCTTGACGCCAGAGAACGACAGCATGAATATATAACACCAGAGCATATGCTTTATGCCTCTCTATACTTTTCTCAGCCAAGAGCTATCATTCAGGCTTGCGGAATTGAACCTGATGAATTAATAGTCCAACTTGAAGATCATTTGAAGAAGAATGTTCCCACCTCAGAAGTTGATGATCCCGTACAGACTTTGGGATTTCAGGATGTTATAGAACGGGCTGTTGAGCATACAGAAGCTTCATCCAAATCAATTCTTGATTTGTCAGATATTCTTGTTTCAATTTTTGATGAAGAAAAATCTTTTAGCTCATATTTTATGAAGAGAGCTGGAATAAACAGGTTTAATTTACTTGATAAAATATCTCATGGTATTTACGAAGATGAAGACGACATTTTATTTAACAGCGATGAACTTGAACCATTTTCTTCTCCGGATGATGAGCATGCTAAGTCTTCTGTTAGAAAAGAAAAGAACAATTTTTTATCTGCATATACAACAGATTTGACCGCTAAAGCAGAAAAGGGGCTTTTACAGGCATTTATTGGCCGAAAGACTCTACTGGACAGAGTTTCTGAAGTTTTATGCAGAAAGCTTAAGAATAATCCAATTCTGGTTGGAGATCCCGGCACTGGTAAAACTGCTGTAGCAGAAGGCATTGCCTTGATGATTAAATCTGAGAATTGCCCCTCATTTTTAGAGGGATATAGATTATTATCTCTTGATATGGGCAGTCTTGTGGCAGGAACACGTTTTCGTGGAGATTTTGAAGAACGTATTAAAAATATTATTTCTGAAGTAGAGGAGGCTGGAGATGTAATCCTTTTTATAGACGAAATACATACTATAATTGGTGCTGGTTCTGTTTCTGGCGGCTCTCTTGATGCCGCAAATCTTTTAAAACCAGCTCTTGCTTCTGGAAAGCTTCGCTGTATAGGTTCTACTACATATCAGGAGTTTAAAAAGACTATTGAAAATGAGCCTGCTTTATTACGCCGTTTCCAAAAAGTAGAAGTGCTTGAAACTGGTCGTGATGAAACAATAGAAATATTGAGAGGATTAAAATCCGGTTTTGAAAAACACCACTCTGTTGCCTATGATGAAGAAGCTCTTGAAGCAGCTGTAGATTTATCAAAACAGTATATTACAGAGCGTTTTCACCCTGATTCAGCTATAGATGTTATAGATGAGGCTGCTGCCTGGATGAGGGTCCACAAAGAGCCGCCATTTAAAATATCTACTTCTGAGATAGAAAAAACAGTTTCAAGAATAGCTAATGTTCCTGAAAAATCAATAAACTCTTCTGAGGCTGAGAAACTTAAAAATCTTGGAACAGAATTGACTTCTGTTATATTTGGTCAGGATTCTGCCTTGGATTTAATTGTTAAGGCTGTAAGACGCGGTCGGGCCGGATTTAAAAATCCTGATAAACCTGTCGCATCTTTCCTCTTTGCCGGCCCCACAGGTGTTGGAAAAACAGAGACCGCTAAAGCTTTGGCCTCTTCTCTTTCTGTCCCTCTTCATCGTTTTGATATGAGTGAATATCAGGAAAAACATACAGTCGCAAGGCTTATTGGTTCTCCTCCTGGCTATGTCGGATTTGAAGAAGGAGGACAATTGACCGATTTGATTCGAAGAAGCCCTCACGCTGTTTTGTTGCTGGATGAGATAGAAAAGGCTCATCAGGATATATTTAATGTGCTTTTGCAAATAATGGATTACGCAACATTAACTGATAATAATGGAAAAAAAGCAGATTTCAGGAATGTTATAATAATTATGACTTCTAATGCCGGGGCTCGTGAAGTTGGTAAAACTCTGATTGGTTTTGGTGACAGTACTGTAACAGAATCTGCCATAAATGAAGCGGTTGAAAAAACATTCTCTCCTGAGTTTAGAAACAGGCTTGATTCTATTATCAAGTTTAACAGGCTTTCTGATGATATTATTCTTAAAATAGTTGATAAAGAAATTGACGTTTTTAAAGCTCAGCTTTTAGAAAAAAATATTACTCTTGATATCACTGATGAATGTAAATCATATCTTGCGTCGAATGGTTATTCTTATGAATTCGGCGCCAGAAATATTTCACGTATTATTCAGGATGAGATTAAAAACTTTTTTGTTGATGAGGTTTTATTTGGCCGTCTTACAAAAGGGGGAAAAACTGTCGCGCGCATGAAAGACGGGGCTGTTTTTATTGAAATTGAATAATGGCTGTATTTTGTGACTTCTGAAGAATTTCCTTATCTCGATGAAAATACCAGAATTAGTTTTCCTTTACCTGAAGAAGCTTCTGAAGACGGAGTTGTTGCCTGGGGAGGTAACCTATCTCCAGGTATGCTCTTGTCAGCGTATTCTCAGGGAGTTTTTCCATGGTATGATGAGTTTCCTATTCTTTGGTGGAATCCTGACCCGCGTTGTGTTTTATTTCCAGAAAAGCTTCACGTGTCAAAAAGGATGGAGCGGACTTTAAAAAGCGGTAAGTTTATTATTAAAAGTGATTCTAACTTTAAAGACGTTATTACTAATTGCGCTAAAATAAAACGAAAACATGAACAAGGCACATGGATAAATGATGATATAATAAGCTCATATACAAAACTTCATGAGCTGGGATGGGCACATTCTATAGAGGCTTATATGAGTGACTCTGAGGATGGTAACTCTGAACCTGTTCTTGTTGGCGGATTATATGGAATTTCTCTTGGCGGGTGCTTTTTTGGTGAGTCTATGTTTTCAAAGGAAACAGATTCTTCCAAGGCTGCTTTCATTTTTATGGTGAGAGAATTAAGCAAGCGAGGAATCAAGCTTGTTGACTGCCAGATTATGAATCCGCATCTTGCTTCTTTTGGCGCTGAAAATATTCCCAGACAAGAATATATGATTCTTCTTGATGAATTACTAAAGCTTCCGGATCTTAGAGGCCAATGGGAATTAAATTAAGACAAAATAAAAACTTTTAGCGTTCTTCTGAAAACTAAATACGCAAAAAAGAAATTTAGCAATTGACAACTTTGAGAGTTTGTTTTATGTTATTAGTGTATTAGTAAGATAGTGCACTAATGTGAGAGAAGTGTAGGACTGCTTTGTAATAAAAATCGAATCCAATATTTGGAGGAACAAATGCTTGAAGTGAAAAATCTTGAGTTTAGTTATGCTAAGAAAAAATTGTTTGATGATCTTAATTTGAAAATAGGATCAGGTCTTTATGGTTTACTTGGAAAGAATGGAGCAGGTAAGTCCAGTCTTTTAAAACTTATGAGCGGCGAATTATATCCTTCTGCCGGATGCTGCTCTGCGATGGGGTTTGATGCCTCTAAGAGAATTCCTGAAATGCTTTCTGAAATATATTTTCTTCCTGAAGAGTTTGCTTTTCCAGGAATTACCGGAAATGAATATGTAAAGCTTTATTCTCCCTTTTACCCAAGATTTAGCATGGAGTTCTTTTCAGACTGTGTTGAAGAGTTTGATATTGACTCAGGTAAAAAGCTTGGCTCAATGTCATATGGGCAGAGAAAGAAGTTTATGATCTCTTTTGGCCTTGCAAGCTGGTCAAAGATTCTTCTCCTTGATGAACCTACCAATGGTCTTGATATTCCGTCAAAGAGTCAATTTAGACGCCTTGCGGCAGCTGGCGCAAGTGATGACAGAGTTATTCTAATCTCTACCCATCAGGTTCGTGATGTCGAAAATCTCATTGATCCGGTATTGATCGTTGATAACGGAAAAATTGTTTTTAATCATAGTATGGAGGAAATAACTGACAATATAAGTTTTAGACTTCTTGATGAAGAACCTTCGGGTAAAAATGTTATTTACTATGAAAAGAGTCTTGGCGGCTATTTTACTGCTTTTGCGGAAAGAAGTGAAAACAGCAGGGCCGTAGATTTA
>JAQQAK010000194.1 GCA_028527945.1 Spirochaetaceae bacterium | reverse complement strand
TAGAACAGTTCAGAGGTAAAAGTTCTGTAACCATATTTGTTGTAATACTTCCCAAAAAGAGAGCTACAATACACCTTGATATGATTTTTACGCAGTTATCTGAATCGGAGGCAATGGTTTACAAGCCGTATTTTATAGGTTCAGACAGCCTTGAGTGTGTGAAAATGAAGTTGGATCAAAAAGATAAAATAGAAATTACATGTGTAGAATCTTTATTTCCAGCTTTAAAAAATGAGGGAATTGATTTGAAGCCTATATTTTGTGGAAATGCTGACCCTGTACAGCAGCAGCGTGAGCAATGGTTGAGTGGTAACAATTTTTTTGCTATAGCTCCGGGTAAGGTTATAGGTTACGCGTGTAATAATTACACAATGGAAGCTTTATCAAATGCTGGCTATGAGATAAAGACCGACAAGGAATTTTTGAAATCTGATATTCCTTCTGAAAGTTACAAAAAGCTTGCAATTGGAATAAGCGGTGTAGAACTTGCCAGAGGCGGCGGAGGAGCCAGGTGTATGACCTTGCCTTTAGAAAGAGAGGCTTTATGATAAAAGATGGATTAAAATATGCTGTGATCGGAAGCGGCTCATCAGCAAATGCTTATATATTTGAATATAATGATTTTTCCATAATAATTGATAATGGATTTTCCTGTAAAAAATGTATGGATAGAGCTTTATCTCTTGGTTTTGATACATCAAAGGTTAAGTACATTTTTTTGACACATAATCACAGTGATCATTTTAAAGGAATAGAAGTCCTTTCAAGAAAACTAAAGGCCCCTGTTGTTGTTCATGAAAAACTAAACCTTAACAGGAAGTTAAAAGGACACTTATATAAAAGGTTGAACATTCTTCCGGGGCAGATTTATGAAGAGGATAATATAAAATTTCAGGCTTTTGAAACTTCACACGATGCGGATTTTTCAATATCTTACCATTTTGAATTGGGAGGAGTTGTTTTTACGATAATATCTGATACAGGTATTGTAAGTCATGAAATGCTAAATCTTGCTTCAAGATCAGATGTACTTTTTCTTGAAGCAAACTACAATGAGGAAATGCTATTTAATGGACCTTATGAGCCATGGCTTAAAGATCGTATCTCGTCAGAGCTGGGGCATCTTTCAAACAGAGCGGCGATGCAGTTTTTAAATGAGGCTGGTGATAAAGAAGGTTCAAGGATAAAAGAAGTCTACTTCTGTCATTTATCGTCTACTAATAATACAGAAGAAGTCTTGAAACGGGATATAAATGATTATTTAATTTGGAATGGACAATGGGTAATTTGTCCCAAAGGAGAACCTGTAGCTTGCAATTAAACTTTAATAAAGCTATTCTAAAAAAACATGAAACAGACTAATAACTTACGAATAATTACATCAGAACATGCGATAACACCTAAAGACTTGAGAACAGAATACCCTGTAACAGAAACAAGTAGTGAAACTGTTTTTCACAGTAGAAATGCTGTAATGGATATAATTGAAGGCCGAGATGATAGATTTCTTGCAATAGTCGGCCCTTGCTCAATTCACGATGAAGATCTCGCAATTGATTACGCACAGAGACTAAATGAGCTTCGGCTAAAATATGAAGATCGCCTATATATAATGATGCGTGTTTATTTTGAAAAACCACGAACGACTGTAGGCTGGAGAGGAATGTTAATTGATCCGGATATGGACGGATCATATAATATTAACAAAGGTCTTCAGTATGCTAGAAGAATACTCTCAAAGATAACAGATATGGGACTTCCTACGGCAACAGAAGTACTTGATCCAATAATTCCTCAATATATTTCAGATTTATTAAGCTGGGCAGCTGTAGGCGCAAGAACAACAGAAAGTCAGACACATAGAAATATGGTAAGTGGACTTTCAATGCCTGTCGGTTTTAAAAATGGAACAGATGGAAATATTGAAAAAGCTATAAACGCGATAGAAACTGCAAGAAGTCCTCATAGTTTTTTAGGTATTGATGATGATGGTAAAACTTGTATTTTATCAACTGCCGGTAACTTGTCTACTAATCTTATTTTACGCGGTGGAAAGTTTGGGCCAAATTATTATGAAGAGGCTGTAGAAGAAGTTGAAACATTGTTTAAACAAAATGATATGGATGCTTCAATTGTTGTTGACTGTAGTCATGCTAATTCAGGTAAAAAGCATGAGAGACAGATGAGGGTATTACGTTCTGTTTTGGAACAGCGGACAAGACATTCTGCTATCCATGGAGTTATGATTGAAAGTAATATCGTTGAAGGTAATCAAAAAATAACCTCTTCAAAGTCTGATTTGATATATGGGCAATCTGTTACAGACGAATGTGTTAGCTGGGAAACAACAGAGACTATGCTTGCTTATGCTTGGGAAAAACTTGGTAATCTTGGAGTAGGTAAATGAAAGAGGTCGCAGTTTTTTTAGCTGAAGGATTTGAAGAAGTTGAGGCAATAACACCTATAGATTTTTTAAGAAGAGCTAATGTTAATGTAACAACTGTAGGTCTTGGAACACATGAAATATTAGGCTCTCACGGAATTAAAGTAATTGCTGATGAAATATTTTCTAATGATATTAAGAATAAGATGTTTGATTGTCTTGTCCTTCCTGGCGGAAAACTTGGATCAGATAATCTCTCGAATAATAATGATTTATTGGAAATGATAGAAGATCATAATAAGGCTGGAAAGATAATTTCCGCTATTTGTGCAGCGCCTGGTGTTGTACTTTCAAAAACTTCTGTCTTAAATGGAAAAAAAGCAACATGCTATCCAGGCTTTGAAAAATTTTTTATGGAAAATACCACGTTTTGTGCCGATAGAGTGGTGACTGATAATAATTTAATAACAAGCAGGGGGGCTGGTACAGCTGCTGAGTTTGCTATAGAACTGATAAAAGTTTTAGTAAATACAGAGACTGCTTTGGAAATAAAAAGTCAGACTATTCAGAATTTTTAATGTAGAAGGACTATATGTTTAAAAGATTTATTATTGCGGCAGCGGTTCTGGCAGCGGCATCTATTCTAATGCTTACATTTACTGAAAATGCTAATGACTTTTCATCAAGTAAACAAAATATAGAACAGGCTAATATTCAGAAACAATAAAAAAAACGGCTGTCAATCAGCCGTTTTTTTGTTGTTAAAAATAAATCGCTATTAGCAAACTATTTTATCTAAACCAGGCCACTTTTTCAGGTCTTTTGGAAGTCCTGCTTCGCGTTCTTTGTTTACATAATCTTTGGCTTCAAAGTGATATTTGTAATTTGTATGAATATCATATGTTCCTTCAATAAGAGCATATGTATCTTCTGTCATTACAAGTTCTTCATTAGTAGGAATAACAAAAACCTTAACCTTTGAATCATCAGCGCTTATACAGGTTTCAGCGTTACGTGTCATTGAAGCTTTGTTCTTTGCTTCATCAAATTTAACTCCCATATACTCAAGACCTTCACATGAAAGCCTTCTTGTTACAGGGCCTCTTTCTCCTACACCGGCTGTGAATACAATTGCGTCTGCTCCGCCAATAGCCGCGGAGAAAGCTCCAATGTATTTCTTTATTCTGTAAGCTTCAATTGCCTGACAAAGAATAGCTCTTTCGTCACCTTGTTCTGCTGCAATTTCTATATCGCGTCTGTCTACCCATTTTTCGGTAATACCAAGAACACCACTCTGCTTGTTGAGAGCTTTGTCTATTTCTGACGCACTCATGCCTGTTTTATCCATAATGAAGAAAACTATAGCCGGATCAATATCCCCACATCTTGTGCCCATTACAAGGCCTTCAAGAGGGGTTAATCCCATTGAGGTATCAAAAGAACAACCGTTTTTAACAGCGTTTATACTGGCTCCGTTTCCAATGTGTGCAATAACAAGGTTTGTTTCAAACGGATCCTTATCAAGAAGGACAGCTGCTCTTTTTGCGGTATATAGAAATGATGTTCCATGAAAACCGTATCGTCTTACACCATATTTTGTGTACCATTCGTATGGAAGAGCGTATGTAAAAGAAGACGCAGGCATTGTCTGATGCCATGCAGTATCCATAACGGCACAATGCTTAACATTAGGAAGAATAGCCTTTGCCGCATCAATACCAATCATGTTGGCTGGATTATGCAGCGGAGCAAGTTTTACAAGATCATTAAATGCATCTTTTGCTTCGTCTGTAAGAATAAGAGATTTCGCGAACTTTTCTCCACCATGAACTACACGATGTCCTACTGCAGAAATATCATTTATATCTTTTATTGCACCATATTCTGGGTTGAGAATAGTGTCTATTAAAAGATTCATAGCTTCTTTATGGGTAGGGCATGGGCTTTCAATTTTTACTTCATCTTTGCCAGTAGCTTCGTGTTTAATAAAGCTTCCGTCAATACCAATTCGTTCTACATTTCCAGCAGCAAGAGTTTCCATCTTGGACCAATCGTAAAGCTGGTATTTTAATGATGAACTGCCGCAGTTAAGGGTTAGGATTATCAATTATTTCCTCCTGATTAATTTCAAATCTTTTATTTGATATTTCTTATCTTACATAATTGGGGGCTTTTTTCAAGCAGTGCTAATTAAATGTATTATAGGCTTTTATGAAAAAGTTGATTCTTTTTATTTCCCTCCTGACTTCTGTTGTTTGTAATAATATATATCCTGAAACAGAAGTTAAATGTACTATTGATGTAAACAATATTTTTGAGGGAAGAATAAGAACTAACTTTGATTTATATAATTTGAGTCTTATATGGAAGATTGATTCAGATGGGCTTAATTATATAGAACCTTTTTTCAAAACACCTGTAATGTCAATTGGAAGAATTTATTTAAAGGGTCTTTTTCGAGAAATGTGTAATCCTGATAGTATAAATATAACTTCCAGCTTGATTGGAGAAAAAACTGCTCTAAATGTTACTGATTCTTTTGGAAGAAGTTCACGTTATGGTTTTTTTGTTAGCCCCAGATTAATGTTTAATCTTTATGGATGGGGATATATTCTTAATTCAGGAGGAATCTCTTCAGGATTTGCCGCGGATAATATTGATATAATTAATTTAAGGTATTTTGGTATATCAACAGGAGCTATAGTGAGTGCAAGTAGCTATAAGGAGGAGGTTTCTTCCTCATGGTTTAATGATTCAGTTATGTCTCCGCAGCAAATGGGTTTAAATTCATTAATGGAAATGAGATTACGTTTTGGCGAGAATACAGGGCAGGGTAGAAAAATACAGTTTACCCGTTCTGAGAAATTTTCTACAGCTTTTTCTTTTATGGGAGCTGCAAGTCTTCCTCAATATACAAAAAAAGGATGGCTGATTAGATCCTTTTTTTCAACAGGAAATAGGAATGCTTATCTAAGAGGTATGCTTCAAGCTGAATCAGATTTATATATATCTGGTAACGGAGTAATTCCTAAAAATAAATT
>JAQQAK010000193.1 GCA_028527945.1 Spirochaetaceae bacterium | reverse complement strand
CTACTGAAGAAGAAACTACTGAAGAAGAAACTTCGACCTCTAAAACATTAACGATAGGATTTAGTATATCAGCAAATGCAGATGTTACACCGAGAAGTTCTGCTGATGTTTATAGCGGTTATATTAGAAATACAGATGGCGATCTTGTTGCAATAAACAATATTGTTATAATTTATGCAGAACAATTAAAAACAAACACAAATTATAGTGCTAAAGTTAGTGATGAAGAAGCCGGTGATTATGAAGTATTAATAAATGGTACAGTTCCCAAAGGGGTAACTTTTAAAATGGAAAATGTGATTATTGAATTTAATGTAAACGCATCACATGTTACTGTTGAGTCCGATTTTCCTAGTCAAGTAATATCTGGTATTGAAATTCCTACCACTGAATTTATTACAACACCTATAGGAGAAATACAATCAGGGATTATGCCTAATATATCAAGCTCCCCAGCTGGTACAAAATTTAGAAAAAGCGACGGGACTTTCTATACAATTACTAATTAAAGTTCCTCTAAAAATATAAAAACATATATGGTAAATTACAACAAGTACAACTTTGAATTTATTTTCTGGCTAAATAGTTAGTTATATTTATTTAGTCTTCAATAAATAGAAAAATTCTACTCAAACAAGCACCATATAATTATACCAAATTATAACAAGATTTGTTTGAGATATAAATTTTAAATAACAATTAAGAAAGGCCATCCTATACTTATAAGACAGCCTCTTTTTTTAAGCAGTATAAATCTAAATTATTGCTCCAAAAAGCAGTCCAGCCAAAGTTGACATTATAACAACAAGAACGACATAAACTGCTGTTTTCTTGAAACCAAGTTCTCCACCTATAACTAGCATTGATGGAAGAGATAATGAAGGACCAGCCAACATTAAGGCCAATGCAGGACCCTTTCCCATTCCGGCGCCAAGTAGCCCCTGTAAAATAGGAACTTCTGTAAGAGTAGCAAAGTACATAAACGCTCCAGAGATAGAAGCAATAAAGTTTGATAAAACTGAGTTACCTCCAACCAATGAGGCAACCCATTCTGTAGGAATTAATGCATCATGATTTGGCCTTCCAAGCAAAAATCCTGCAACAAGAACTCCAAAGAAAAGATATGGTAGAATCTGCAATGAAAAATCTCTTGTTTCAATAACCCAATTTTTTAATTCATCCTTGGAAAACCATTTTACCAGTGTAAAAACAAGAATAACAGCAAAAACTCCGGTTATCCAGTATTTGCTTCTATATATCGCATCCCAAACAGCGCTGCCACCCTTTGAGTTCGCCCAGTTTATAAAAACCAGAATACCAATCATTGAAAACATATAAAGAGCCATTTGACCTAAAGACTTCTCTTCTTCTGAGCCCTGATAGTTAAACGGCCTTTCATCAGCAAGCCGTGCTTCATCTTCTTTTTTAAAGATAAGGTGCATTAGCAAACCAATAATAACCGCAAATACTATTGCGCCAATCATTCGAGCAAGGCCAAGCTGCCAGCCAAAAACCTTATAGGACAGAATTATTGCTAAAATATTAATAGCAGGTCCTGAATATAAAAAACTTATTGCTGGCCCCAAGCCAGCGCCTTTTTTATATATACCCTTAAAAAGAGGAAGCACTGTGCATGAACAGACAGCAAGAATAGCTCCTGAAACCGAAGCAACGCCATATGAGACAATCTTTGATGCTTTTGGCCCCAAGTATCTGATAACAGCCTGCTGGTTTAGAAAAACAGTAATAGCTCCGGCAATAAACATTGCGGGAACAAGACACAACAACACATGCTGTCTTGCGTAATCTGAAAGCATAAGAAATGCTTCCTGTATTGCGCCGCTTACCCTTGGAGAATTAAACGGAATAAAATACGCACCAAGAAAAACGATAACCGTATATAACAAGGCACGGTTTTTGGAAATTGCTTTTTTAGCCATTACAATCCTCTATTCGTTCTTTTATCTCAGAACTAACACGATCTATAATTTCCTGAGTAATTTCTGTTTTACCTTTTTGTACATTAAAATCTGTCATAACATACTCAGTGTAATTCAAACCTTTATTATCAAAAATCTTTTTTCCACACCCAACAGGGCAACCATCAATAATTATATTTTCATCCGCTTCTTTTGCGGAAATAGTAAAACCTGAAAGATCTGCTCCAACAGCAGCTAAACAGGTACCAGAAGCAATACCTTCATTTTTTAGTTGTCTGAATACCTGATCTGCCAAATAACCAGTATTTGCGGCGCCAGAACATGAATAAATTAATTTAACCTTTTTATCACTTCCACAACAACATGACATCTTATTCGTTCTCCTTTATATATTCGGTGATTTTTTCTGGAGACAAAACCTTACCGGCTGATTTAACTTCTCCATCAATGGCCAAAGCAGGAGTCATCATTACTCCCATATTCATTATTTCATCAAGGTCTGTAACCTTAACAACGGTGCAATCTGTCTCAATATTCTTTACTGCTTCAAGCGCTGATTCTTCCAGAGCTTTGCATTTTGCGCAGCCTGTACCTAATATTTGTATTTGCATTTTAGATTCTCCTTGAATAGCAATGTTTCTTTGTTTCCATAATAAGAAACTTTGAATTAAATAGTCAAGTCTTTCTTGACAAAGTTTCTTAATTTTGCAACTTTATATACATGATTACAGAAGATGAACTGAAAAGATCTGAAATTCGTGCTCATATGTTTAAAGCGCTCGCACATCCATTGAGAATTTACTTTCTGGAAAAGTTAAAAGAAAAATCCTGGTGTGTCTGTGAGTTGGCGGACGAAGCCGGTATTCCAAAATCAGCAGCATCTAAACATCTCGCGCAACTTAAAGAAGCTGGCCTGGTCGAAGACTCCAAAACAGGAACAAGGGTTGAATATTCAATAACAGCCCCTTGTCTTCTGGATATGGCGGCCTGTGCTGAAGGTGTTGTTCTGGAAAACAGAAAAAAACAAATAGGGCTCAATTAAAGAATTAAGTTAACAAATTAAAGATCTCTTCTTGGGGGTAACGGAAGACGCGTACAGACCGCCCGGCAGAGGCGACGGAGCCGGAATAGCGGCTGTTGTTCGCGGCCTGAAAGGACGCGACGCGGCTGAAGTTAGGGGGAGACTTCCCCCTCCATAACATCAAAACGATTTAAATTAAAGAACTTGAAAACAGTCTTTTTTTAGTACATATTAGACGAATGGGTAATATTCAGGTTTACGGTATAGGCAATGTTTTAATCGATATTGTTTGTCCGGCAGAAGATTCTGATCTTAAACTGCTGGGTCTTGATAAGGGTATTATGAAGCTTGTTGAAGGAGATGAGCGCGACAAGATTGTCAACTTTATTTCTTCACACAACGCGGAATATCACTGCGGGGGCTCTGCTCCAAATACTATTATTACATTATCACAACTTGGTATTAAGTCTGCTTTGTCAGGAAAAACTGGTGTTGATGATTTTGGAAGCCGTTATAAAGAGCAGCTTTTGTCATATAATGTTGTTTCATCTTTAAATATGGAAGAAGGAAATACCGGATCAAGTATTATTCTTGTTTGTCCAGATGGCGAACGCACAATGAATACATCGCTTGAAAACAACAGAAAGTTTTCTGCAAATGATATTAATGAAGAAGCAATAAAAGAATCAGATTTTCTATATTTTACAGGTTATATGTGGGACACAGAAAATCAGAAAGAAGCAATTCTTAAAGCAATTTCTATTGCTAAAAAAAATGATACTACTATTGTTTTTGACGCGGCTGATCCTTTTGCTGTCAAACGTAGTGATGGAAAGTTTTTACAGTTAATTGAAAATCATTTTGATATTGTTTTAGCAAACGCTGAAGAGGCATCGCTTCTGTTTGGGAAAGATAACTTGTCAGCTTGCGCGAAAGAGCTTTCTTTAATTTGTAAAATTGCTGTTGTCAAAGACGGTTCAAGAGGTTCTAATATTACACAAGGTGATAATACCTTTCATATTCCTGTTTATAAGACAGAAACAATAGACTCAACCGGCGCTGGAGATATTTATTCCGCGGGTCTATTATATGGATTATGCCAAGGCAAAGGAATTGAAGAAAGCGGCAATATTGCGTCAAAACTTGCCGCGGGTGTTGTTGGTCAAAAAGGGGCTCAATTTACTTCTGAAAAAATTTCAGAAATTAAGAAAAGTTTTTAATTAAGCTTCGAATGCGGAATCGTCACTTTTTTTCAAATGTTTATTAAGATACATTTGTTTATCGGCTTTTGATAAAACGTCCTGAAAATCTTCTCCAGGTAGAGCAGTTGCAACACCAAGACTGGCAGAAAACTTAAAGCTGCCGTTTTCTGAAGGAATCTTTAAATTAGAGATTGTCATCTGTATTTCACGCCCCAGGTGAATGGCTGCATCTAATCCACAATCCGGCAATATTGCAGCAAATTCATCTCCGCCTAACCTAACTAAATAATCTCCACCTCTTATTGAACCATTTATAATGTCAGTTAATTTTATTAGAGTGCGATCTCCAGCAGGGTGGCCATAGGTATCGTTTACGATTTTAAAATCATCCATATCAAAAACCAGCATAGAATAATCTGCTGAAAGATCAGGTTCCAGAAGTGGAAGAATTTTTCTATTATAACAACCTGTTAATGGATCCTGCATGGATTCTGTGTAAAAAAGATCGGCTCTTATACTTTGACGGACAGATTCTATATAATTTCCAATTATTTGCTGGATTATTACAGAAGATCCTGCCAAGAATAAAATAGTAATTCCATATTGTGATGTGAAAACCTGTGCTTTCGCAGTAAACAGGCTGAGAAGATCATGAAAAGAAAAAACAATTGTGGCACACCCACCTGCAATAATGATAGTAAAATCTAAGCTATGTTTTTCTGTTCTCACATATAAATACATAATATAAAACAATAAGAAAAAGTCTGTAAAAAACGCGTGCTTATAGAATTTTCTGAAATGGGACATATCTCCCGGCCAAATTATACACATTGAAACAAGAAGAAATACTATTGAACAAACTATTATCCTGATATTTCTTTTTTTATCTTTTAAAAACTCAGACGCATAAAGAACAAAAAAGCCTATTCCTATAAAATGACAGGATAGAATAATTTTTTTGAAATACAAATATTTAAATACCAGATTATTCATAAAAGAATAATCTAGAAAAAATCCGGATATAAAAAGGAGACCAAAACCAAGGAAGATTTTTTGGTAATCATGCATTTTTTTTGTGCTTCCGGTAAGTATAAAAATTATACCAAGAACAAACATTCCTCCTATTAAAAAATGCATAAGAGGTTTTGCCCAAAGCAATAATCCAATTTTAAATAACACAGAACCTCTTGCTGGAACCAAATATGGAACAACAGAAAGGCCAACTTCATAGAGGCAATATAAATCTACAGAAACCTTTGTAGATTCAGATAAGATTTCTCCAGAAACATTGAAGATGCTTGAAAAATTCCAAATAGCAGCATTTCCTTGTAAAAGATCACCAAAGCTTCCAACAAAAAAGCCGTTTATTTTAGCTCTAATTCCATTTCCGGAAGATGCTGGAAATACAAGAAAATATTTTTCATCTGGATTAATAAAAGCTTTGTTTAGTTTTAAATTATATTCTAATCTGTATAAGCCTTTAGAAAAGTTCTCTGTTTTGTCAGTATAATAAAAAGGGATCTCTTCGGTTCCGAGGGCAAGATCATCAAACGAAACATTCCATTTGTTATCAAGCTTTACTGCGGTTGAAGGAATTTGTAAAGCAACTTTGTTTACAAGAAAAATGACTAAAACACAAAGAAAAGCTGTTACTAGATAAATACCAAACTCTTTTTTCTTTGATATTTCTATCAATAATTTTTCTCCATACGAATTCTATCCAGGGTCTCTAAAAAGAGACCCTGAAAAATATTAAATATTGGAAGTGCTTTGAGATCTTTTAAAAGATCTTCTGTTACTCATTATCATCATCTTCTTCAATTTCTGCAAGCTCAATATATAATTCTTCAAGCTGCTCTTCCATAACAGGACTTGGAGCATCACTCATCATACAATAAGCTTTTTGAGTTTTAGGAAATGCTATTACATCTCTGATAGAATCAGTTCCCAGGAAGATCATCATAATTCGGTCTAAACCAAGCGCAAGACCAGCATGAGGCGGCGCACCAAATTGAAGAGCATCAAGTAAAAATCCAAACTTCTCTTTAGCATCTTCATCACTTATACCAAGAAGGCTAAAGATTTTTGCCTGCATTTCATTGTCATGAATTCTGACAGATCCTCCACCAATTTCATTTCCATTAAGAACAAGGTCATAAGCGTTTGTTTTAACAGCAAAAACATCAGTATCAAGAAGAGCTTCGTCTTCTGGACGTGGAGCTGTAAACGGATGGTGAACAGAAGAAGGATTTCCATCATCGTCTTTCTCAAATAGAGGAAAGTCGATAAGCCATGAAAAATTAAACTCGTTATTATCAATAAGTCCCAGTTTTTCACCCATTAAAAGACGAAGAGCTGCAAGACTCTGACAAACAATTTTTTCCTGATCAGCAACAAAGATAAGAACGTCACCTGTTTCAGCTCCCATTCTTTCATACAAAGCTTTTGATTCTTCTTCAGTAAAAAACTTGACAATAGGAGACTGTGGGCCGTCTTCATTCATCTTAATCCAGGCAACACCCTTTCCTCTAAAAGGCTTGATATATGGAGTCATTGCATCAAGGTCTTTTCGGCTTAACTTATCACAGGCTCCTTTGAGGTTAATAGAACGAACAAGTCCGCCTGAATTAACAGCATTCTTGAAAACTCCAAAACCTGAATTAGAAAAAATATCTGAACAATCTACAATTTCTAGATCAAATCTTAGATCCGGTTTATCACAACCGTATTTAAGCATGGCGTCTTCATATGTAATTCTTGGAAGAGGAAGTTTTAGATCCTTGTCAAAGAGGTCTTTCATAAGACGCTTAAAAAGACCTTCAAGCATTCCCATTATATCATCACGGTCAACAAAACTCATTTCAAGGTCAACCTGAGTAAATTCAGGCTGTCTGTCTGCACGAAGATCTTCATCTCTAAAACAGCGTGCTACCTGAAAATATCTGTCATAACCAGCAACCATCAGAATTTGCTTAAACTGCTGTGGACTCTGTGGAAGAGCATAAAAATTACCAGGGTTTACACGGCTTGGAACAAGGTAGTCTCTGGCGCCTTCTGGAGAAGATTTTGAAAGTATTGGTGTTTCAATTTCTACAAAATCATTTTCAAGAAAATAGTTTCGGATCATCCCTGTTACCTTGCTGCGGAAGATCATATTATTTTGAAGCTTTTTGCTGCGGAGGTCGAGATACCGGTGAGTAAGTCTCATTTCAGCATTAACATCTTCTGAATGCTGAACATCAAAAGGAGGTGTTTTCGACTTATTTAAAAGTTCAAAACTTTTAACGTAAACTTCAATGTCTCCTGTATCAAGGTTTGGATTAGACATTCCGTCTAGTCTTGGTCTAACTTCACCTTCAACAGCTATTACAAACTGACTTCTTAAAGTATGCGCAACAGCGTGAGCATCCGGAGCAATCTGCGGATCAAATACAATTTGAGTAACACCCCATCTGTCATAAAGATCAATGAAGGCAATACCTCCATGATCACGGTAGTTTTCTACCCATCCCATGAGAACAACGTCTTTATCTTTATCAGAGATTCTTAGCTCTCCGCAATTATGTGTTCTTTTAAGTTTCATTCCTTATCCCTCAATTAATTTCGTTATTAAAGCCTGCACCGATTGCGGGTTTGCTGTTCCCTTCGTTGCCGCCATTACCTTTCCTACAATAAAACCGCGGGGTTTCTGATCTCCGCCTTTAATCTGTTCAACAACTTTAGGGTTGTCAGCAAGAATCTGTTTTACGATATTTTCAAGCTCACCTTCATCTTCAGCAGACTGTTCCCAGCCGTTTTCTTTAACAATATTGGTCGGGTTTTTATCCTCATCAAATATTATCTGTAACGTCTGAACCGCTATCTTAGCATGAATTTTATTGTTTGACAGCAGATCAAATAGTTCTGCCAATCTCTTTTCTGTTAGCTGACAGGAGTCTGTTCCAAGGTCAGTTTTTGCAATATTTCTTGCGTTAAGCTCCTTGGCAATGTTTCCCATAAGCCACTTTGCTGTAGTTACAGCATCAGCACCAAGACTTACTACTTTTTCAAAAAAGTCGGCAGACTGTTTTTCTTCACACACCCACTCGGCCTGAACTTCGGTAAGTTTATACTGCTCCATAAAACGCTGCTTACGGGCAAGAGGAAGTTCTATTTGTGCCTCTTCTACTATTTGAAGGAATGCTTCATCAGGCCTGAATGGAGGAAGATCCGGCTCTGGAAAATATCTGTAGTCATGAGCCTGTTCTTTGGTTCTCATACTCTCAGTAACTGAACGCTGTTCATCCCAAAGGCGGGTTTCCTGAATAACAGTTCCGCCTGATTTAAGAATCTTTTCCTGTCGCTTTCGCTCATACTGCAAAGCCTTTTTAACAAAACGTGAAGAGTTTACGTTTTTAACCTCGGCTTTTGTTCCAAGCCCCTTGCCTGGCAGGTTTAAAGAAATATTCGCGTCACAGCGCATTGAACCTTCATCCATGTTTCCGTCGCAGACCCCTAGGTGGCGCACTGCACGTCTGAATGCCTGTAAAAAATCTTCTGCTTCCTGCGGTTCTTTAAACTCAGGCTCGGTTACTATTTCAAGCAGACAGGTTCCTGCACGGTTATAGTCACAGTAAGATCGATCGCCTTCATGAATCATTTTTCCGGCATCTTCTTCAAGATGAATTTCATGGAAGCGTATTTTTTTAATCTCATCACCGCTTTCATATTCAAAATATCCGTTTCTGCCAAATGGTTTTTCAAATTGAGAAATCTGATAGTTCTTGGTTAAATCCGGATAAAAATAGTTCTTTCTTTCAAAAACACCTTCTTTAGCCAAATCACAGTTCATGGCACGACAGACAATATAACTGAGTTTTACTGCCTCTTCATTCAATGCGGGAAGAACCCCCGGATATCCAAGACAAACCGGACACACATTGCTGTTTGGTTCATCGCCAAAGTTAGATTTACAATTACAGAAAATCTTTGTCTCGGTTAAAAGTTGTATATGTATTTCAAGACCAATAAAAGTATCGTATTTAGACATTAGCAAACCTCCATTTTTCCGGGACAAGCCGCAGGAGGAAGAACTTCAGCAAGAACCTCGGCTGCCCTGAAGATTCTTTCTTCAGAAAAAACCGGCCCCATAAGCTGCATTCCAACCGGAAGACCATTCTCAACCGAAACAGGTACAGACATAGAAGGAACACCAGCCAGATTAGCAGCTACTGTAAACTTGTCAGCAAGCTTCTGCTGGAATTGATCAAGAGAGCTATCACCATGAACAAATGCTTGTGTAGGAAATGCAGGAAGCATTATTAAATCTGCTTTTTCAAAAACACTGTCAAACTCGTTTCTTACAGCAGTTCTTATTTTCTGCGCCCTTGTATAATATTGATCCTGAAATCCGGATCGAAGAACATAAGTTCCAAGAAGAATTCTGAGTTTTACTTCATCTCCAAATCCTTCATCACGTGATTTCTGAACAAGATCTTCAAAATTGGAAGCATCTTTGCTTCTGTGACCGTAACGAACACCATTATATCTGGCAAGGTTAGCGCTGGCTTCTCCCATAGCAATGGTATAATAGGCTGCAATTCCGTAATCAAGCATTGGAAGAGTTGTCTCTATAATAGAAAATCCTTTTTCTTTATAAGCTTCAGCAGCCTTTTTATATGCGGCCTCTACTTCAGGAGAAAGCCCTAAATCTCCACTTAACACAGCAATTGTTTTTGCTTCTGGAGAAGCAGGAATGTGATCTATTGAAGTTTGATCGTTTACATCTTTGCCTTTTATAGTTTCAAAAACGGTTCGTGTTGTATCTACGCTATCAGCAAGTATACCGCAAACTTCTAATGAAGAGGCATAAGCTACAAGCCCAAAACGTGAAACAACTCCATATGTTGGTTTAAGTCCGTATACTCCGCAGAAAGATGCTGGCTGTCTGATAGAGCCGCCGGTATCTGTTCCAAGAGCAAAGGGTACCATTCCTGCAGCAACAGCTGCCGCAGAACCACCGCTAGAACCACCGCAAACACGAGAAGTATCCCAGGGATTGTTTGTTACACCCAGAGCTGAATTGTCTGTAGAAGACCCCATACCAAACTCATCAAGGTTTGTTTTTCCAAGACATATGGCTCCGGCTTCTTTAAGCTTTTTAACAGCTGTTGCATCATAAGGCGAAACAAAATTTTCAAGCATTTTTGAACCGCATGTGAGATGCATACCTTCTACTGCGATATTATCTTTTACACCAAAAGGAACACTGCTTAAAGTTCCTTCAATATCAGAAGCTTCTGCTGAATCATTAAATTCCAGAAAAGCTCCTATGTCCTTATCATTATCTTTCACTTGTGAAAGATAAGACTGGACGTCTTTTGACTGATAGTCTTTTATCTTTTTCATAATCATCAACCTTATAAAAGGGAATTAAAGTACGTTAGGAATTATTATAAAATTATTATTACTCTCAGGAGCACGTTCAATTAACGCTTCCTGATTATTATTGAATTTATTATTTGGATTGGAATTATCGGCTCTGAGGGCGTTGTCACGAATGAGCGCGTGAGTGGTGGGTTCAAGGTTTTCTACATCTACTTCTGACATTTTAGCAAAGTAGTCGAGCATCTCTGTTACAGCCGCAGCTAAACGGCCTTCCTCTTCTGCGGGAAGCGCTAGTTGTGCCTGTGCCGCAGTGATCAATAATTCTTCTGTTTTCATAGATTTGAATTTGGCACAATGGGGTATTCATGTCAAGACGGCAGTAAAGCTGTAAGTAATTAGACACTCTAAAATTATGTTATTTTTTGATGTTTACCAATCAATAACAACATCACAACTGATGCTCAAATAAAACATTTTAAACATTCATATAATATTCAGCTTCCATTGCTAATTAAAACTTTAAAATGTATTCTACTTCCATGAAATGGTATTCATTTATTCAAAAATATTTTGGTGCTTTTTTTGCGGCCGGTATTCTGCTAGGACTATTTTTACCTAGGGTTTTTCTGCCTATATCAGATTATGTACTTCTTATTCTTGGAAGTGTTATGACGCTGACGTTTTTGACAATTGATTATAAGGCAATTCTGAATAATCTTAAAAAAGCACATGTTATTGGCATTACCATTCTGATTCTTAAAGTGATTTTACCATTTATTTTCTACACAATAGCAAAACCGCTTGGAGAAACAGTATCTATTGGAATACTTTTACTAACGCTCACTCCAATCGCTACAGTAGCGCCAACACTCACAAAATTAATGAAGGGTGATACCGAATTTATTATAATCCTTCAAACATTAACAACATTACTTTCTCCAATATATATGCCGGCTCTTCTTCTTTTTTTTGCTGGGACAAAAATAGAAATAGATACCATGCAAATGGTAAAAACTCTTATCTTTCTTATTCTGATACCATTTTGTCTTTCTCTTTTAATACGACCTTTATTTAAAGTCACAATTCAAAAAACACAAAAATACTTTGGAGCCGTAACACTTTTATTAATCACAATCCTTTTAACAGGATTACTAGCAGGAGCCTCCGCCCCAATTATGAAAAACCCAATTAAAGCTTTTCCTTTAGCATTAATTGCGTTTGGCCTTGGGATAATACTGCCACTAACAGGATGGTTTGTCTTTTTCTTTTTTGATAAAAAAAAGCGGATAGGACTTTCTATATCAACTCTTTATATGAATATAGGATTAACCGCAGTTATTGCGTACGGATTCTTTGATGCTGATGTAATTTTATTTATTTTATTGTATGAACTGCCTGCAAATCTTATTCCGTCTGTTCTTGAAAAAATCTATCCAAGACTATCTAAAAAAGAGGTTTCTCATTAACTTGTCCGATAGATTTTATTACAGATTCTTCTTTTTTAGGCTCCAGAAGCGTCCTACGGCCCTTAAGAGAGCGTGAAATAGTTAATCGGTCAGCATATTCCAAATCTCCTCCAGCAGGCAATCCTGAAGCAAGTTGAGTAATTGTGAGATTAGATTCTTTTAAAAGATTAACAATATAAAGAGCCGTTGTCTCTCCTTCAATTGTAGGATTAGTCGCGACAATCAATTCTTCTACATTTGTTGTTTTTAAGCGTTTTAATAATAATCCTATTGAAAGCTGTTCCGGCCCCATTCCATCAATTGGAGAGATTACCCCACCAAGAACATGATATAAACCATTAAAATCACCTGTCATTTCAATAGTATTAATATCTTCTGGCTGTTCTACAATACAAATACGACTTGTATCACGAGTGGTATCCGTACAGATTGAACACGGAGAGCTTTCAGTATAATTTCCGCATATTTCACATTTTCTAATTTTCTGCTGCAAGGATCCTATTTGTTCTGCCAAATCAGAAACCCATCCACTATCAGCCTTTAAAAGATAATGAGCTACACGCCTTGCGCTTTTATTACCAATTCCAGGAAGTTTAGATAATGTTTTTACGAGAGAATCTAAAGGATTCACCGCGAGCCTCGTATTATAAACCCATCATTTCCGGAGGAAGATTAAGTCCACCGGCAATAGAAGCTGCCTCTTGTTGAAGTTTTACTTTTACTTTATTTGAGGCATCAGTAAAAGCAGAAAGAACAAGATCTTCCAAAAATTCTGGATCTTCAGGATCTATAGCAGTTTTATCAATTTTAACATCCTGAACAGAATATTGACCTGTTAAAACAACTTTAACAACACCACCGCCGGAAACACCTTCAACAGTGATATTGCTTAACTTTGACTGCATATCCTGCATTTTTCCCTGCATGTCCTGTAGATTTTTCATCATATCCATTGGATTCATTTAATTCACTCCATTAACAATTTCGCCGCGAAATACTTTCTTTACGACATCAACCTGTCTATTTATAGCCTGATCTGCTTCATTTTCAGAAGCTTGAGATTGAACAACTTCTACCTCTACCATTATATCCTGACCAGTAATATTTTTGATTATTTCCTGAATTAATTTTTTATCTTTTTTAACAACAGAAGCTGTATAACCATTTTCAAAATCAAACTTTAACTTACCGCCATTCATATTCCATTGAACAGCCTGTTCAACAGATGCTGCAAGAGTAAGTTTCTGTTTTCTTATACTTTCAAGAATAGACTGTTTGTCTCTATCAGAAAGAGAAGTAACATTTGTAAAAGAAGCATTATCGTCAGAAACTGAATTATCAGGCTCTTCTGCAACAGGAGAAGAAACAACATTATTAACAACCGGAGAAGGCTCTGGAGGAGCTATTACAGGCTCCTGAGAAGGTTTTTCAACAGCTATAGTAACACCAGAAGCAATATCACCTTTTAATGCCTCGAGTCTATCATAAATCTCTGAAGGAGAAATCCATGCTCTTAAATCTGATAATTGGCTTAATAAAAGTTCAAGTTCAAATCTTGGATTTATAGAATATCTTACATCTCTGTAAAAATTAAAAATTAAATCAAGCGCTTTCTCAAGTTGAAGTTTTGTAAACGCTTTTAAGTTTGTTTCAAGATATCTTGATTTTGCGTAACCAAGAAGATTTTCTTTATCTATTCCGCAAGAAATAAATAAAAGACTTCTAAAATATTCAGCAAGATCTGTAGAAAATTGCTCTATAGAAACCCCGCCGCTTATAATTTCAGAACAAAGATCTATTACCTTTGAAGCATCACGATCAGCCATATATTTTACAATAGTATTCATACTATCAAGGCCAACAAGACCTAGCTTTTCACGTATTTTTTCAAGAGTA
>JAQQAK010000192.1 GCA_028527945.1 Spirochaetaceae bacterium | reverse complement strand
CCTGAATATGAATAGATTAAAAACGAAATAATGGTTTTTTGTAAACCTTAAAATAATTTTATGTGAGGCAACTATGATATTAAATCGAAAATCACCTGTGCTTATTCAGAAAAGTTTGTTGTTTTTTCTTTTAATAATTACTTCTTTTGTGCCAGTTTTTGCGGAAGACGCAAATAACAATTTACAAAGCACTTTAGAAACAGTAATTATTAATTCAACAAGCACGTTTGAGCAGTACCAAATTGAGCAAGATAAATTATATAAAGCTCCTGAAGGCTTTTATTTAACAATGCTTGTTGATGGTACTGAAACTCCTATTGTTCCTGGAACTTATTCCAATGTCCAGATGGTTGTTACTAAAGATACTGAGTTTATGGGTAGTTACCCTTGGAACGGTTCTACAACAACTCCGCCTTTTCGTACAGCTTATTATATAGACGAAAAAGGATTAAATGAGCAAAAGTCGGTTTTCAGCACTTTGAACAAGGAAGGTGTTGATGCTTCTGAAGCAAATGGTATTTCTATAAATGGCGAAAGCGGTGATTTTTCCAGTTTTATTGTTGATAACGCAAAGTATTCTATAAATGACGCTTCTATAATACTAAATGGAAAAAACGCGGATGGGTCAAATACAAATGATTTTGCTGGTCTTGGCTCTGCTATCACTGTAAGTGGTGATAACGGTTTGCTGTTTATTAATAATTCAGAAATTAAAACTGAAGGAGTTGGTAAATTAGCTCTTTTTGTAGATGAAGGCGGTAGTCTTGTTGTTGATAATTCAACTATCAGCAGTGAGGGCGGACAGGTTTATGAAGGATATATTTCAAACGCTGATCAGGATATTATGGTTACTCCTCCATGGGTTCTTGGTTTGGATGGAGCAGTTGGAAACGCCAGAACAAGTAACATAATGGGCAATTATTCAACTGCTACCTATGTAGATTCTGAAATTTCTGCAAAAGGTTGGGCAGCCCTTTCTACAGATTCAAGAGTAGGTGGAGATCCTCAGGGTTGGATGCACTTAACTGTTATAAACTCAGATATAAATGTAGATAAATCAGGATATGGGGTTTATGACATTGTGAATTGCCAGCAGGATTATTACGGTGTCAGAATGGATGTTGATACAATTGGTATAATCTTGTGCGGCGGTCTTGTTAATTTGGATAGTTATACAGAGGGAACTTCTGTAGATATTTATAAACTAAACAAAACTGATATTAGTACCAGAGACACAAGTGATAGAACTAAGGCTTTTGGTATTCCAGGTGATTTGGTAACAACAGTAAAAAGCCAAAAAGCATCAGGAGTTGTTCCGTCTTCTATAAAGTCCAAGAATTTTGGATTTGAATGTCATTCTAATTCTAATAATGACTGGAATGTTATTAATATCAAAAAAGGCACTTCTATAGAAACCGGCGACGCAGTATTTCTTATAAAAAAGGTTAATACCGAAATTAATATTGATGCTGCTGATATTAAATCGGACTCTAATGTTCTGGTTCAGATTATGGATAACGATGATGATTATGTAGGTCTTGATACTGAAACTATATGGGGGCCAGAAGAGCCATTTTATGGACATTATAATAAAAAGCACATGCTTACTTTTAATTCAAAGTTTCATGAAGCTGAAGGATTCAGCAGCTCTTTTACTGCAGAAGGCGCTACTTTTGATTCAGGCTGGGTCTGTAATACATCTCTGACAAATGGAGATTACAAAGGTGATATGTGGAATTCTTCCGGATATGTAGGTCGTAATGGTGCTACAACAATGAATATCACCATCGATAAGGGCGCAAGTCTGACTGGTTTGATTTCTGCTGGAGAGTTTAGTCATCTTGTTAAAGATTTTGAGGTTGGCGATGGTGATTGGTCTGCTGCTGATAATCTTGGACATGTTAAAAATCAGGTTCACTGGAACGGCTGTAATAATGTAAATGTTACTATCAAAGATGGTGGTAAATGGATTGTAACAAGCTCTTGTCTCGTCTCAAGTGTAAATGTTGAAGATGGCGGAGAGCTTGTCGGAACAATTGAAAACAATAAAGACGGCTCTATAACAGTTAGTCCTATTTCAGAATAAACTTGATAACATAAGTTATTTCGAAACTCAGAAAGTCTTGAAATAAGCTTAACTCTCTAAAGAATGTGTTCTTTAGAGAGTTTCTTTTTATATAAATCTATATGTTTCTTAATGCATACATATAAATCTGTACACTTATTTATATTTTATATAAAATATTTTACATAATGAAAGAATCTGTATACCACAAATTAGTGAATTTAGTTGAGGACAGCTATAAAAATCATCCCAGTAAATTAATTGGAAGTGAAGAATCTTTTCGCTCTGCGGTTCTTGTCCCTTTCATGTTTGTGAACGGAAAAGAATATATCCTTTTTGAAAAGAGGGCTGCCAATATCAGGCAGGGGAGTGAAATCTGTTTTCCAGGTGGTATGATAGATGAAGAAGATGGCACTTCTATAGAGACTGTCATACGTGAGACTGTTGAAGAAACAGGTATAAAGCGGGATGCTATTTCTGTATACGATAATGCCGCTTATCTTGTTACAAGGACAGGCGCTCTTATTGATGTTTATACAGGGCGGATAGAAATTGAATCTTTTGATGATTTTTCTCCGAATCCTGACGAAGTAGAGCGCCTTATACCAATACCTGTCAGCTTTTTTATTGAAAACGAACCTGATTTTTATCACTACAGGTTAACAGTTGAACCCTGGTATATAAATGAAGATGGAAATAAAGTTGATCTTTTTCCTTCAGAAGAACTTGGGCTTCCCGAACGTTACTGGAAGCCCTGGTCGCATGAACGTGAACGCTTTGTTGTTTATAAATATGACGGCGAGGTTATCTGGGGGATAACTGCCAGAATAATGAATACTGTAACCAGACTTATGAAAAAATCTGTCAGTTGAGATTGTTAATTATTCTTGATCATCCATTCCTATAAACTGTTTTAGCTGCTCTTTTGCGTTATTTAATGCTTCAACATAATTTTGCTGTAATTGTCCCATATTCTGGGTATATGCTTGTTGAAACTGAGGATCATCCATTGGATCTATAGAAATTCTTGTTCCGGTTTGAGCCTCAAGAGCATCTTCTTTTTGTTTCAAAAGCGGTTCAAATTGTGCTTTTAGCTGTGTTTCAATTTGACCTTTTGTTTCGACGTATTGATCAAGAAACTGAACAAGCTGTTCAAACATTTGCTGAACATCTTTTGAGTTATCTGAAATTGCCGCAATACCTTCTCCAGCTTTTAGAACCTCTTCTTTGTAGTTTTCATCTGTAGGAAGTTTCAAATAAGAGAGAAAAGTAGTGCCTGCTCCATCCATAAAAGCTTCTTGCTCTTTTCCCTTACAATGTTTCATTTCTTTCTTTAATTCTTTAGCATCAGTTTTACTGTCAAGAAATGCTAGCGCGGCTTTTCGCCCTTTTATTTTCAGTTCTTTTGCCTGAAGTCTTTCTTTGTCTACCTTTATGCCCTCTGTCTTTTCAAGGGCTAACTCAAGTGCTGATTTTATTTCTGCCATAATTTGAATATAGCCTTGTTTTTACACCTAATCAAGATAAAAATAATATAGATTATTTTTAGTCTGGTTTCTTGGATTTTGAATGTTAATCCAGCGGAAGCACTAATCTAAATTTGATTATAAAGGTCGATACCTTTTTTATTCGCCGGGAAGGTTTAATACCCCGCCCTGCTTTAGCAGGATTCTACATGCGGAATCTTCTATTTGGAAAGAGTATTTTTGTGTTGGGTAGAAAGCGGCGACCGTCTAAACCAATTCCTTGCAGAACCAACCATACTTCGGAGCTCTGCTCCGGAGTTGTTGATTCGCCGGGAGGGAGCTGTCTATTTTATTTCAATTTATACGTAGTTTTACAGGTTTAATGTTCTTCTTTAAAGCGTTTTTCAAGAGAATCTGCGTTATTCAGTGTTTTCCTTAACCAGTCCAGCAATATTTCGTCTTTTTCTTCTTGTTTTAGTTGCCAGTCAATTTCACTGTCTCTTAGTTTCCAGCTTAAGTGATGCAGGGTAAGCGCGCATGCTACAGATATATTGAAGCTTTCAACAAAACCATGCATTGGAATTTTCATGAATTCATCAGCTTCTTCTTCAACATCTTTTGTAATTCCATTCAATTCTGTTCCGAAAACTATAGCGGCTTTCCCTTTGGTCAGATCAAACTCTTCAAGATTAACATCATTTGTATGAGGTGTTGTTGCTACAATTCTGTATCCTTCAGCTTTTAGTTTCTGAAGAGTTTCTTTTGAACAACTTTTCTTTTGTTCTGGTCTATATCTTTGAATATTCAACCACTGAGTTGTTCCCATATCAATATCTTTGTTGGGTTTAAAACGATTTCTGTTTTCTATTATATGAATGTCGTGAATTCCAAATCCGTCACAGGATCTCACAACAGCACTGGCGTTATGAGGCTGAAAAATATCTTCAAGAACAATCGTTAGATACCGTGTGCGTTGAGATAGTACATTTTCCATTCGATTCTTTCTATTCTCTGTTGCAAAAGATAGAAGATAGTTGCTTAGTTCAATTTCGTAGTCAGTCATTTTTTCTTTCCGTCTTTTGAAAAAAGCGGGGGCATCCATGAGCCTAATTCCGCCAAATTTTCAGTTAAATCCTTTATTTCATTTCTTAAAACAAATATGCAGTCATTCTTTTTTGCACAGCCATTAACTATATCCTCTGCAAGAGCACGGCAGGTTGGCGCTCCGCAAGAACCACAGTCAAGTCCGGGGAGCTCTTCTGTATATTGCTCAATACGGGACATCTTCTCAAGCGCTGTTTTAAAATCGTTATCCAATTTTAAAGTTTCTGCCGGAGATAATTCAGCGTCCATCATTAAAAGGTTATCACGCTTTTCTGTTTTGTTTCTTTCTTCTGGCGGCCTTTTTACTTTAGCAGCCTTTCTTATAATTCTCGCTTTACATATATATGGATTCTCTACTGTAAGAGCTCCACCTACGCAACCTCCAGGGCAGGCCATTGCTTCGATAAAATCTACATGCTTTATTTTTCCGTTTTCAAGCTCTTCAAGAAATTTAATTACATTGCCAATTCCGTCAACTGCAACAGTTTCTGTCCATTCGGTTGAATGGCTTTCGCCTTCAGATCTTGCCCAGCTTATACCCCATGATGATGCTTTGCCTAGTTCTTCTATTGAATCAAGAGAATGCACTGCCGTTTGTAAATCCAGAAATATTTCATTAATTGCAATAACTCCATCAACAGCGGACACTTTTGAGCCAATAGGATTCCTTACTGCTGTTATTTTTGCGGGACAGGGGCTTATAAAGAATACACCGATGTTTTTTTTATCTGGGTATATTTCATTCTTAATAATTCTTGCGGCAATTTCCATAGGAGATTCAATATTAACAACCTGCTCAAGAAGGTCTGGAAATCTAATTTGAATCAGACGTACAATTGCCGGGCATGATGAAGAAATCCATGGAACGTTTTTATCTTTTGTTTTAAGCATTTTTTTAAGTTTTGCTGTGACAATATCAGCGGCTTCTGCTGCTTCAAAAATATCATCAAACCCAACTTTTTTTAATGCTGTAAGAATCATATCTATAGATGTATGATCTCTAAATTGACCATAAAGAGTAGGAGCTGGAATTGCTACAGTAAAATCATATTGTTTTAAGGCTTCAAGAGTATGTGATTGAGCCTTTTTAGCGTGATGCGGGCATACTCTTATGCATTCTCCACAGTCAATACAGCGTTCTGCTATAATATATGCCTTACCCTGGCGAACTCTTATAGCTTCTGTTGGACAATGTGCAATACAGTTTGTACAGCCCAAGCATTTATCTTTATCAAGGATTACAGAATGTTTAAGGACAGTCATAGATCTATCCTTATTGTCACTTTTGTTCCTTCTCCAGGTTTAGATTCAATTTTAAAATTACTGGAGTTTTTCTGTATATTCGGGAGGCCCAATCCTGCGCCAAACCCCATTTCTCTTATTTCAGTAGATGCTGTAGAGTAGCCTTCCTGCATGGCAAGATCAATATCAGCAATTCCAGGCCCATGATCTTCAAAGATTATTTCAATGTGATCGTTTTCGATAACAACTGAACCTGTTCCGCCTCCGCCATGAATTATTGTATTTATTTCAGCTTCGTACATCGCAATTGAGGTCCGTTTTATAATAGCCGGAGCGACTCCTAACTGCTTTAAAGTTTTTTTAAAGCTGCTTGAAGCTTGTCCATACGACATGGGATCATTTGAATCGATAATGAATTCCTTTTTAAAAAGCGCCATAGTACAATAATATATCACGGGCAGATATAATCAGTCTATGTATTTTAATATTGCATCAATTAGAGATGTTTCGCTTAGCGGCTTTACAAGGACATCATTCATTCCTACTTCTATAAATTTCTTACGGTCTGTTGGAAAAGCATGAGCTGTAAGGGCTATTATTGGAACATGTTTGTTTTTTTCTTCATCTTTCCTTATTCTGATTGTTGCCTCAATCCCGTTAAGATTAGGCATACTTATATCCATTAGAATAATATCGTAATTATTCTCGCTAATAAGGCTGACAGCTTCTTCGCCATCAGATGCTTCGTCTATA
>JAQQAK010000191.1 GCA_028527945.1 Spirochaetaceae bacterium | reverse complement strand
AAAGATATAATGAAAATTAAACCTCTTGAATATAGAAAAGCCTCTTTAAAGTCATAATTCATGACTTTAAAAAATTCATTTCACTTGAAAAAGATAATATAAAATAAAGTTAATTAGCATTAACACTTGACGAAATGTTGGTTTTGTTTGTATAAAGTTAGTCATGTCTAATAAACATATAAACAACTATATTGTTTATATGAATCGAAAGAATAGCTACTTGTGATAGCGGAGGATAATGTTTATGGTTAGTAATAATAAAGTGCTTTATTTATTTCTTGTGTTTTTTACTGTTCTGTTTTGTCTGAATTTGTCTGCTCAAGATGAACAAGAACCTATTGGACTTGATATGTCTGTTGCCTTTACTGCGGAAGATCTGACAAATGAGGCAAGTATGGGAGTTGCTTTTTCTTTAGCATATCCTTTTGTATTATGTGGGTATGATTTTGAAGTTGGAATAGATAGTTTGGAATGGTTCTTCTATCCAGATACTGACTTGAATTTGGGGATTTATTACAATTACAGTAAATATATAGGTGACTCTCCATTTTCGTTTTATTCTGAATGTGATTATTACTTAAGATTTCTTAATGGCTTTAATTATGATGGAATATATTTGTTTGGATTTGCGTATGATTTTAATGATTCAGGAGCTGTGTTTATGGAACTTGACTGGACATTTTATGATGAGGCAGGAACTGACTCCTATTCCTATGATTCTTGGGCAGGTTGGAGTGAATGGTTGGCTGATTCAAAATTGGATACTGTAGTGGGAGTTGGGTATGACTTTGATTTTGAAAAAGCCGGATTGTTATCTGTTGGTCTTGACACAACTATAAGGTTTTATGATGAATTAGGGGTAGAGTCAATAAATCCTACAGTTTCATATAAGTATTATATTACAGAAATGTTCCCTCTTTTTGCTGATTTGGATTTTGCTGTACATCCTTTGGATGGATGGACAAATGAATTAACTGCAACTGTAGGTGTAGGAATAGAATTGTAGGATATATTTTATTCGCAAGGAGGGGGTAATACCCCTCCTTGCTTTAACAGAACTCTACATGTGGAATCTTCTATTATAAAGAACATTTATTAATCTTGAACCTTGGATAGTTTATTATTATATTATAATAATAAAATTAGTAATAACTAATTTAGGAGCAAAGAATGAATCAGAAACAATTAAATAAAATGAAAAATGATAAAGGCTTTATTGCCGCCCTTGATCAGAGCGGTGGCAGTACTCCAAAGGCTCTTGCTGCGTATGGGGTAGGTGAAGATTCTTATTCAACAGAAGCAGAGATGTTTGATAGGGTTCATCAAATGAGAACCCGCATAATAAAAAGTCCTTCTTTCAAAAAGGAACATATATTGGGTGCTATTCTTTTTGAAAGGACAATGGATAGCCTTATTGATGGAGCCTATACATCTGATTTTCTGTGGGATAAAAAAGGTATAGTGCCCTTTTTAAAGGTTGATAAAGGTCTTGCTGATTTAAATGATGGAGTTCAATTGATGAAGCCTATACCTGAACTTGATGAGCTTCTAAAAAGGGCTAATGAGCGGAATGTTTTTGGAACAAAGATGCGTTCTGTAATTAAAGAGGCCAGTGCTTCAGGAATTAAAAGTATTGTGGAGCAACAGTTTGAAATAGGACTTAAGATTGCGTCTTATGGTCTTGTTCCAATTATAGAACCTGAGGTTGATATTAATTGTCCTGATAAAAGGGCGGCTGAAAAGCTTCTTATAGAAAACATTTTAGCATCACTTGAAAAGGTTGATAAATCAATTCCTCTAATGTTTAAATTGACTATTCCTGATGAGGCTAATTTTTATAAACCTCTTATGGATGATCCTCGTGTTGTAAGGGTTGTTGCTCTTTCCGGTGGATACAGCAGAGAAGTCGCTAATAAAAAGCTTGAGGAAAACAATGGTCTTATTGCAAGTTTTTCAAGAGCTCTTGCTGAAGGATTATCTGCTCAGCAGTCTGATGCTGAATTTGATTCAATACTTGGAAGTTCTATTGAGTCAATATATAAGGCATCTATCACATAATTTTTGGTTGTATCATTGGGATTGTATTTTATTCGCTGGGAAGGTTTAATACCCCGTCCTGCTTTAGCAGGATTCTACATGCGGAATCTTCTATTTGGAAAGAGTATTTTTGTGTCCGGTAGAAAGCGGCGACGGTCTAAACCCATCCCTTGCAGAACCAACCTGTGTTTGCTCTGCTCCGGAGTGGTTGATTATGCAATCCCTGTTTTTAAAATTAAAAAATATCCGCTAGTTAATTTTTGAAAAACAAAGAATTAATTCTAATTCCACTCAGCTAACAGCCATTTTTGACGTGAATTCTTTTGATAGAAAATATAATTTCTCCTATCATTAATAGACTATGGGGGCGAATAACATCAGCTCCAAATTAGATAAAAATTATAAAACTTCACCATTTGGCAGTAGATCAGCTTTTTTTTACCTGCTAAGATGCCCCTCAAACTGTTAACAGTTTTTTAACAATTCTTAAAGAGAGGCTTTTTATGAACAAAAAAAGACTACTTCCACTGGCAGCTGCTGTATTTACCGCAGCCCTTATAAGCATGGGTTGTGCTACAACAGAAAGTACAACTACTGAAGATACAACTACAGAAACTGTAAAAGACATAAGCGTTATGGTTCCAAATGGTGATCACGAAATTCCTGTGGCAATTACAATGCCTGCCGGAGCTACAAAAGTACCGGCTGTTATAATGATGCATGGAACAGGAAGCAATAAAGATGAAGCCGGAAACGGTTATGTTATGCTTGCACCTAAAATGGCAGAAGCAGGAATAGCCGCAGTTCGCTTTGACTTTCCCGGAAGCGGAGACAGCACAGCAAGCTACGAAATTTATTCAAATACTGAAGCTGTAAGTGATGCGGATGCTGTTGCGGCATACATTTCAACACTTGATAACATTGACGCTGACAGTATCGGCGTTATGGGATGGAGCCAGGGAGGAACAGACGCACTCATTGCAGCAGCAACTGGTAAAACAAACTATAAAAGTGTTTTAACATGGTCTGGAGCGCTTATTCTTTCTGACATGGTTACGCCAGAAATGAGAGCTGAAGTCGCAGAAAAAGGTTATACCTTTATGCAGTTTGACTGGAGAGACGCCCTGAAACTCGGAAAGAATTGGATAGACGAGGCTGACAACATGGAGACTCTTTCTTATGTTCCACAGATTAAAGCTCCTATCTGTTCCATCCACGGAACTGAAGATGAGGATGTTCCTTTCTCAGACAGCGAAAAAGTTCAGGTAGCAGCCGCTAACTCTGCAAGCAAACTTGTTCCTATAGAAGGAGCAGATCATACATACCTTGTTTTTACAGGAGATTTAACAGTTTTCAACAAACTTATTGATGAAACTGTTAAATGGTTTAAAGAAACTCTTTAAGCACTTTTAACATAAAGAAACCTCCGCCCGGGCTGAATTACAGCCTGAGGTGGACTTTCAATTTAATTAAAAAAATAAAGAATCAATTCTCATTGCACTCAACTTTAGACTAAACTATAATGAGCCATGGTCTCAAGCATTCAAGGAAAAAATACACTTATAACAATCACAATAGTTGCTCTTTCATTAGCGGCATTGCTTCTTGTGGATTATGAACTTTTGAAAGATTTTTCTCTTGATAATGCTGAGCGTACCTCTGCTCTTATTCTTGACAGTGCTGATTCTCAGCTTGATTTGATCTTTGGCGAAATTGAGGCTCTTGTAACATCCCTGTCTTCGTCAAGCGCAGTACAAGACGTTGATATTGAAGAAATGTCAGAGCTCTTTATTAATAATGTTGTGGTTAGACATGATCGTGTCAGAGCTCTTTATTTAGGAACTGCTGATGGTAGAATGTTTGAATGGGGAATGGGGCCAGGTTTTACAAACTATACTCCGGTTTTTCCTGAGGGCTATGATCCAAGGCTTCGGCCATGGTACATCGAGGCTATTGATGCCGGAGAGTACTGTTTAACTTCTCCTTATATTTACGCGAGTGTTGAGGCTCTTGGCATTACTGCTGTTAAGCCGGTATATAAGAATGATCAATTAGTAGGAGTTCTTGGGCTTGATCTAATATTTAATGGACTTGATAATGTTGTCGCTTATCTAAAGATTCCAATGAAAGGTAGGGTTATTCTGCTTAATAAAAAAATGGAAATTTTGGTAGATCAATTTTCAGAAGCACCGGAGACAGTTACAGAGCTTAAGACATTTAATTATCCGGAGCTTGTAAATGAAGAGACTCCATTTACAACCTATGAAATCTTTGGAGATCGTTTTATGGTAAGTACTGTCAGGAACGAGTCTACCGGCTGGATAATGCTGCTGTTTCTTCCGTATTCGGAGATTATGGATTTTTCTCAGCAAACAATATTTATCATTATTATTCTGGATCTATTATTAATGTTTCTTTTGGGGGCATTGATTGCTTTTACAACCCGGCGGCTTGTTACGAATCCACTTGAAAAGATTATCTCCGTTTTGCATCGATTTGAAGGCGGAGACACCCGCGCGAGAATTCCTGAGCTTCCTGGTGTTGAGTTTAATTTAATGGCCAGACTTTTTAATCAACTTTCTGATCAAAGCGCGGAATCGTCTCAGCGTATGGAGGAAAAGGTCGCCCAGAGAACTCAGGCTGTAATAAAACTGCAGCAGGAGAATGTTAGGCTAAGATTAATAGAAGAAAAAGAGCGGATATTTGGAAACCTCCATGACTCTCTTGGTGCCAGGCTTACAGGAATTAATATTAGCAATCATGTTGCCAAAAGTGCTTTGGAGCGAGATGAAAAGCTGATTGTTAAAGAGATGCTTGAACGTATTGAAAAAAATACAGGTGAGGCTATTCTTGATTTAAAAGAGATTCTATCTGCAGGTGAGGGTAGGCAGGTTGCAAGACTTGATCTATTCGATTTTTTTGATAAGGTTGTCAGCGAGCGACTTAAATTGAAAAATATCAAATTTGAATGTTCTCTTCCTGATGATGAAGAGATTGCATTAATGGAGCCTGATTTTATATATGATTGTGAAAAGATTATTCAGGAGCTTGTTTCTAATACCATGAAGCATTCTAGTGCCAGAAGGGTATGGATAAAACTTTCCTTGGCTCCACAGAAAATATTATTAAAATATTCTGATGATGGTGAGGGCTTTATTTTGAGAGATGCAGTTAAAAATGGTTTTGGTCTTCAGGGGCTTTATAGCCGAGCTGAAAGAATGGATGGAGTTTTAAAAATTATCGCGAAGCCCGGAAAAGGAGCAAACTTTGATTTTCAGTTCAGGGTTGGTGAGTAGGTGATAAATCTTGTTATTGTAGAAGACTCAATAGACGCTAGAGAGGGGTTTAAATATCTTCTCAAGCTTGAAAAGGATTTTAGAGTTCTTAAAACCTGTGAATCAGCTGAAGAGCTTATTTCTGATAAAGAGGTATTGAGACTGACTAATGTTGTTCTTATGGATATAGAGCTTCCTGGTATTAATGGCATAAAGGCCACAAGAATGATTAAGGCTGAGTATCCTGATATAGATATACTTATGCTCACTATATTTGAAGAGCATGATAAGATCGTAAAGGCTGTACAGGCGGGGGCTTCTGGTTATATTTTGAAGAATTCTGCCCCTGGTGATCTTGTAAATCAGATAAGGAGCCTTTCAAATGGAGGCTCTCCTATAAGCCCCGGAGCCGCAAGGAAATTACTTGATGAGTTAAGACAGAAGGAACAGCGAAATAAAACCCCTGATGACTATAACCTTACTCCACGGGAGATTGATATTTTCAAGGCAATAGTCGAGGGGTATACCTATAAAGAGATGGCAGAAGAGCTTAATATAGCCTCTTCCACTGCAAAAAAGCATATCCTTCATATTTATAGAAAACTTAATGTTAGTTCGAAGGTTGAGTTTATTAAAAAGGTGATTGACGAGAATTTAACTGATTATATTTAGCCTAATACACCAAATGGAGTATTAGCTATGGTATTTTGTTTGTTTTTTTTTAATCTTTTCTTCTAATGGCCCATTTACGGCAATGGCTTGCCATGATTTCATTACTACAGATAAAACTTTGAAGTTTGTAAAAGCTTTTTTCAAGCTTCTCCCCGCGTAACTGCCTCTTGGCAGGCTTTTTTATCATATTTGATTTGCTTTTGCATTTCATACTATTTGTCATACCTACAGTAATACTTTGCAAAAAAAATGACAGGTAGTCCATTGTAGTAATTTTATAGGAGAAAAGAAATGAGTTCAGAAAAGAAGAAACCCCTTGATTGGTATTTTAAGTCCAATCTGCTTTTGAGGATTTTGATTGGTCTTGTAGCAGGCGCTATTGTAGGAATAATTTTTGGTTCCAAAACAGCGTGGCTTAATCCATTTGGAGCAATACTCGTTAATCTTTTAAAGATGATTGTTATGCCCGTAATACTTTCAACCTTGGTAGTTGGAGCCGCAAGTATAAAACCTTCCACTTTAGGAAAGGTTGGTGTAAAGATTATTATTTTTTACCTTGTCACTTCAGCCTTTGCTGTTGCGGTTGGTCTAATTATGGGGAATCTTTTTAAACCTGGAATAGGGCTTGAACTTGGTGTTGCTGCTGATGCAGCCGGAAAGGTCTTAAAACAACCCAAGCTTGTTGATACTCTCATTGCCATCATTCCAAAGAATCCCTTTGGAGCGATATCTGGTGGAGCAGTTTTGCCTACAATCTTTTTTGCCATAATCCTTGGTATTTCAATTTCCTGTCTTAAAGAAAATGATAACGAAAGAATTAAGAACAGCGCTGAAACCCTTCTCAAAGTTTTTGATGGGCTTGCTGAAGCCATGTATCTGATTGTTCATGGTGTTCTTCAATATGCACCAATAGGTGTATTTGCACTTATAGCTGTAGTTTTTGGAAAGCAGGGGGCAAAGGCTGTTGGTCCTCTTGGAACTGTTACTCTTGCGGCCTTCCTTGGATATATTGTTCATGTTGTAATTGTTTATGGCATAATTCTTATTATCTCCAAGATTAATCCCATTACATTTTTTAAGGGAGCAAAGACTCCTATCATTACAGCCTTTGTAACAAGAAGTTCCTCAGGAACTCTTCCTGTAACAATGGAAGCTGCTGAGAAAAACTTTGGAGTATCAAGAAATGTTTATTCATTTACACTCCCGCTTGGAGCTACTATCAATATGGATGGTACAGCAATTTATCAGGGCGTCTGCGCTATATTTATTGGTTTTGCTATAGGCATGCCATTATCTTTTGGCCAACAGATTACCGTTATTCTTACAGCTGTTCTTGCCTCAATTGGTACTGCCGGTGTTCCGGGGGCGGGTGCAATTATGCTTTTGATGGTTCTTAATTCTGTAGGGCTTCCTGTAGAGGCCGGCACCCCTGTTGCCGCTGCTTACGCGATGATCCTTGGTATTGACGCTATTCTTGATATGGGAAGAACTGCTGTTAACGTAGCAGGAGATATGACAGGAACTCTGGTTGTTGCCAAGAGCGAGAAGCAGGTTGATCTGGAGATATTGGAACGAAAAGCGCAATTATAATAGGCGGCGGGGTAGGTCCAGCTGCTGGTTTAATACTTCATCGACTTATTCTTGAGAATACAAGAGCAGGTTCTGATCAGGAGCATCTGAAGGTTTTGCATATGAGCCTTCCTGATATGATTTCTGATAGAACCGAAGCTCTTCTTTTGGGACAGGCTGAGATCCCGGGTAAGCAAATGGCAAAGATTATTGCTGCTGGAACACAGACCTGTTCTTCTTTAGGTTATTCTGCTATAGCTGGTATTCCATGTAATACCTTTCATGCTCAGCCAATTTGGGCCTCCTTCATGGAGGCTTTATCTTGTTATTGTTTTGACAAGCCTCTTGAGCTTATTAATATGATAGACGAGACCATTAATTTTATTAAATGCAGATATCCCTCTGGAAGCAACATTGGTATAATGTCAACAACTGGTACGCGTGAGCAGGGGCTCTATTCAAAAAAACTTTCACTTGCTGACTATAATGTTATTGAGCCTGAGAAGCAGGATGAGATTCACCAGATAATTTATGCTCCAGAATGGGGATTAAAGTCTGGTATCAAGCCCAGTGACAAAAGTGTTTCCGCTGTCAGGGGAGAAGTTGAAAAGCTTGCGTCTCGTGGAGCGCAGCTTGTTATTCTTGGTTGCACTGAACTGCCCATTGCTTTTGAAGAAACAGGTCTTGTAAATCACGGGTTAAAGTATGATGTAGAACTAATTGATCCAATGAGAATTCTTGCCAGAGCTCTTGTTAAAGCAGCCGCGCCTGATAAACTTTTATAAAGAAAAGGAGGCTTTTATGTTTACAACAATTAATGAACTTATAAAAATACAAAAAAAAATTGCACCCTATATTCATGAGACTCCAGTGATGAGTTCAGAATATTTTAACGATATATCTGGCTGTAAGGCCGTTTTTAAATGTGAAAATTTCCAAAAGATGGGAGCTTTCAAAATGCGTGGTGCAATGAACGCTGTAATGTCGCTTGATGATGAAAGCCGCTCCAGGGGGGTAATTACCCATTCTTCCGGTAACTTTGGTCAGGCAGTTGCCCTTGCAGCACGAAATCTTGGAATCAAGGCCGTTATTGTGATGCCTTCAAATGCTCCCGCTGTTAAAAAGGCTGCAATTGCCGGTTATGGCGCGGAGATTATTGAGTGTGAGCCTACTAATGAGGCCCGTGCTTCTGTTACAGCGAGAATAAGCAAGGAATCAGGCGCTGTTATTCTTCACCCATCCAATCAGAAAGAGGTTATAGACGGAAACGCGTCAGCTGCTATTGAACTTATAAATTTCTGTAATGATGCAAGTACAGAGCTTGACGCTATTATTACACCGGTTGGCGGAGGTGGTCTTTTGGCGGGAACTGCTCTTGCCGCAAAAGGTTTAATTCCTGAAATTGAGGTCTTTGCAGGCGAGCCTTCAGGTGCGGATGATGCCTATCGTTCTTTGAAAGAAGGTGTTATTCAGGCCTCGGTAGCTCCTCATACAATAGCAGACGGTCTTAAAACACAATTGGGAGAATGTAATTTTCCTATTATTCAAAAGTACGTTAATGAAATTATCCTTGTTGAAGAGGATGAGATAGTTTCTGCTATGCAAATTATTTGGGAGAGAATGAAGCTTGTAATTGAGCCCTCATCAGCTGTCGCTCCTGCTGCTATCTTAAAGCGTCCGGAGCTTTTTAAAGACAAGAATGTTGGGATTATTTTATCAGGCGGAAACGTGCAGTTGGACAAACTGCCTTTTTAGAAAAACATTTGATGCTATGACAAAGTTTTTTTTTGAAATAAACCGGGAATCAAGTCATTCCCGGCTCATAAATTTCTTATTCAGCTGAATAGGTAAAAAGTCCTTGTGTTGCTACATCATAATCAAGCTTATATCCTTTTTATCTTCTTTTTGTAATAAGATTTGATACGGTTCATATTCCAAGTGATTTTTTTGTATCTTACAAGAAGTAAGATGACAGAGTATATAGAAAGTAAACCAAGAACAGTTATGAATATTGCATATTTATATAGCTCCTTGGAATTGTACTGCCTTTCTATTCCTGTGTCCAAAAGGAGCTCTTTTTCGTTTATTTTATACACAAAACCGCTTATGTCCCAGCTTTCTGAATTTTGGAGGAGCTCTGACAGAAAATCAAAATGGTCTCTCAACTCTTTGGACTCAAAATTGATATTTTCCGCTTTTGGAAATGTAAAAGCGGAGCGGCCGCTTGTGTTT
>JAQQAK010000190.1 GCA_028527945.1 Spirochaetaceae bacterium | reverse complement strand
TAAGATCAATAAATACATGCTTTACAAATCCGTTTAATAAAAAATGGCTGTGAGCATCGATAAAGCCTGGAAGTAATGTTTTTCCGCCAAGATTTACTCTTTTTATTGAATCAGAAAAATTTGATTCTTTTCCTATTGCTTCGATAATTCCATTTCTAACTAATACTGCGTCATGTTTATTTTTTTTATAATCAACTTCTGTCATTGTTATTAAATCTGCGTTATAAAACAGGGTAGTGTTGTCCATTTTAAGTCCTTCCTTTTTTGTTATTTTCTATATATTTACTAAAATCAAAGCTGCTAAAGAACATAAGCATTCTTATATTTATGCTTTATTCCTTGGAAAGATAAAGCTACTGCTAAGCCCATTCCATATATAACCAATCAACTACCGCTTTGAAGTTAAGAGTTAGTTGTTAAAATACAAGCGGGGTGATTGATTACATAAAATATAGATTAGAAAAAAAGTTTTATAAAGTTACTTGTAAAATAATTAACTAACAACTAAATAAGCATAAAAATGCTAATCTGATGTGAATAATAAATTCTTTAAAATGGCGAAAAATATCGACAATATCAGCTAGAGAATTGACAGTATAGGAACAGAGAGTTAAGATTTTTGCATGAACGATAATGATTGTATTTTTTGTAAAATAATTAGAAAAGAAATTCCTTCTACAGTTTTATATGAAGATGAGCTTGTAATGGCTTTTATGGATGTTATGCCTGTTAATCCGGGGCATGTGTTAATAATTCCGAAGGAACACCAGCAGTATGTTTCTGATGTTAGCCCTGAGGCTGCGTCACGTATGTTTGAGGTTGCCAGAAAGATAAATACCGCTACACGTAAGAGTGGATTAAAATGTGACGATATTAATTTCATGGTTTCTGATGGTCCCGCGGCCAGTCAGGAAGTCGCCCATTGCCACCTTCATAGTATTCCACGGTATGAAGGTGATGGTGTCAAATTTGTATTTCCAGGAAAGGCTGACGGAATGGCTGCTATTGAAGATTTAAAAGAAGCAGCTGATAAAATTAAGAGCAACCTAAAAGGTTTATAATTTATAAGTATGGAGCTTTTATTCGCCGGGAAGGTTTAATACCCCGCCCTGCTTTAGCAATATTCTACTTGCGGAATCCTCTATTTGGAAAGTGTATTTTTGTGTTGGGTAGAAAGCGGCGACCGTCTAAACCCATTCCTTGCAGAACCAACCTGTGTTTGCTTTGCTCCGGAGTGGTTGATTCCTCGGAGCCTTGTTCCGGGGAATCAATCTAAAAAACTTGTGAAAAAGCTTCTTTAATTTTAAACTCAATACTGGATCTATTTTCACTGCATTCAAAGCCGGCAGCATTTTTATGTCCTCCGCCTCCGAATGAAGCAGCTATTTTACCAACATCAATTTTATCTCTGCTTCTCAAGCTTACTGATACCTTGCTATCAGATTCTTCTCTTATAAAAATGACAGCTTCACATCCTTTTATCGAAAGGACTTGGTTGTAGATTGTGTCTGAATCACGGTTTTTAGAGCCAAATTCTTCTTTTTCTGATAGAGTTTGATAAATTAAAAAGCATCTTTTATCAAATAGAGGTTCTATTCTTGACAGGATTTTTCCAGTTAATAGTCTGCTCTCAACAGATTTTCCTCCATACATGCGGTAATACATGTCTTTTAGTGAAACTCCATATGCTATCAACTCAGAGGCAAGCTGCATAAAATCAGATTGAGATTTATCAAGATGTCTGAAATATCCTGTATCTGTAAGAAAACCAAAAAGAAGATCTTCTGCTTCTTTTTCTGTTGGCTCTACATTGAATGTTTTCATTAACTGATAAACTAACACTGTTGCGGACGGCGATGTGCTGTTTATAAATGTGACATCTCCAAAATCTTTTCCTGACGCATGGTGATCAATCACAGCTGTTGGTAATTTTTCTATTTCTGCTGATAATAGTTCGCCAATACGTTCAGGTGTTGAACAGTCCACTATTATTGCTGCTGCATTTGTCATGTCTTTATCAGCTTTTTTTATGCTATTGATGAAGAACTGCTTCTCATCCATTATTTCTTCACGAATGAATGGTCCTGCTGAGCATAATTCCGCTTGTTTATCTATCCTTCTTAGAAATGATGCCAGTGCTTTCTGAGACCCAATACAATCACCGTCAGGCTCTGTGTGGCCTATGACAAAAAAGGTTTCATAATTGTTGATAAAATTTATAAGTTCTTGTGGTATCTCTGTTATCATTATTTTCTCTCTATTGTTAATATCTTCTCTTGCGGTCCTGGGCCTGAAACAACAATTTTATTGTCTTTAATATAAGCATCTATTTCTGTTCTCATTCCGAATTCAGACAGATATACTCCTGGTTCAATTGAAAAGCATGAACCTTCAAGCAGTAATCTTTTATCAGGAAATTCTACTGAATCAAGGCCAACTCCGCTTCCATGAACATCTGTGTCTATTCCATGGCCGGTGCGATGTTTAATGCCTTCTTCAAGACCCCTTTTTATTATAATCTCTCTTGTTGCTTTATCAGCTTCAAATCCGATTACAGGTTTATTATTCTTTAATCTGTCTGCTATAAAACTTACACAGCCGTCTCTTGCTTCAGTGACAGTTTTAAAAACATCTATCGCTTTTTGTGATGGTGCAGAACCTGTCCAGCCTATCCATGATATATCAGCAAAAATGGCCCTTGGTGTTTTAAATTTTGCCCATAGGTCAAATTGAATTACTGAATCTTGCTGAATAATATTATCATGTTCTTCCGGCGCGTAATGCGGATTTCCTGAGTTTTTACCACAGGCTACAATAGGAAGATGTTCTGTTATCATGTTTCTTGAAGTTATTTCTTCAAGAATCCAATTTTGAACTTTTTTCTCTGTTAATTGGTTAGTCTTGTCTTCCTCTTTAAAATAGGTTGAGATTCTTTCCCAAATTATTTCTACTATTTCGTATAGTTCTTTTGCGGCAGCTTCATGTAGAGTCATTCCTTCTTCATCCAAAAGCCCATAAAGGCGTTGAATAAGGTTTTCAGAGCTGTGAAGATTTATTCCTGCTTTTTGAAGCTGGAGTGCTGTTCCGTAATCAAGTGTTGAGATAGTGGTTAGTTCTTCTGAGAATTGAGCTCCCCAGTTTTTTCCATATTGATCTGAATATTTTTTTAGCATTGCTATAAGCTGCTCTCTGCTGCTGTAATACTCAAGTTTTCCCGGTAGACTTGTTAATGAGTCAGGTTCAACTGCGTGGCAAAGTTTTACAGGCTCTCCATTGTCAGGTACAAGATAATACCATGGGCGTGAGTTTATTGTGTTGGTATTCAGATTTAATATTTTATCCGAGAGGGAGTCTCTATGAAGGAAGTTAAAAAAAAGCCATCCGTCGAGCTTTTCACTCAAGATGGCTTTCTGAATTGAATTTATCATTACTGTGCTGGAAGAAACTATAAATTCAATTTTATGGTTTCAACTCCCTCAAACTTTGAGGACAAATCATCGGTGTTCACACCAAGATCTCCCCTGCTTCGGTGTCGTATATTTTTGTTTAGATAAAGTCGTATATGATCAAATTCTCCATCTTTCCAGAAAACAGAGAAATAGGGATAAGTGTCTCCTTCTCCGTATACGATTTCTGCTTTAGATGAAGCAGTTCCAAACCATGTTATTGGAACATAAAATGCTGAATATTCCATTTTAGCATTTCTGTATATTATTTTATATCCATCTTTATGAGAAAACACTGACACAATTTTCATGGTTCTTACATAGTATGGTGACTGTGTAGCTTCTGAATAGACAGCGCCAGCAATAAATAATAACACAAGGAACGCAAGTATTGATTTTTTCAAGGCATACCTCCTTATTTTTCTTTCCAATTATATAATCTTTGAATGTTCTAAATCAAGCACAAAATAAATGAAATGAAAATATATTAAGCATTGATTCGGTTTCTTCCAGATTCTTTTGCCTTATAAAGAAGAACATCGGCTTTTTTCAGGAATTCCTCAAGACTTTCTCCTTCCCATTGGCAAAGACCTCCGCTAAAAGTTACCCTGAGTTCTCCTTCAATTTTTGGATAGCCGATTTTCTCAAAGTTTTCTCTTAGCTTATTGGATAGTTTTAAGGCATTGCTCATAGTGGTTTCTGGCATTATAAGGATGAACTCTTCTCCTCCGTATCTGCCAAAAATATCATTGCTGCGGCATTCTTCAAGAACAAGTGTTGCAAGCTTTTTAAGGACAATATCTCCTGTCACGTGACCAAAGTTGTCATTTACGTTTTTGAAATTGTCTATATCAATCATTAGCATTGAAAGAGGATTTCCGTGTCTTTTGGAGCGGGCTATTTCTCGTTCAATATAATCAAAAAGGTAGCGTCTGTTTTTTATTCCTGTAAGGCTGTCTGTTACTGCCATTTTTTCAAGAAGTGTTTTTTGTTTTTCTATTTTCTTAATGAGTTGAAAACTTCTGAAATTACTTTTCATTCTTGCCATCAAAAATCTGGCATTAAATGGTTTTATCATGTAGTCGTTTGCTCCAGATTCCAAAGCGTGGACAATACTGTTAAAGTTTTCAATTGCTGAAATAACAATAATTATTGCTGATGGGTGATTCTTTCTTATATCTATAACCATGTGTTTACCTGAAATTTTTGGCAGGATCATGTCAATAAGATAAATATCGTATTCTTTATTGGATTTTAATAATTCTTCAGGATCTTCATAAGTGTCAATATTTTGTATTCCATGAAGGTTTAGTATGGAAAGAAGAACTTTTATGCTGATTTTACTATCATCGAGTATTGCTATTCGTGACTGTTTTATTCCCTCTATTAGTTCATCCTGTATCTGGAAGAATGAAATATGTTCTATTAACTGTTCTTTGGAGAAGTTGTTTTTTGATATAAAATCAACAACTCCAAGTTTGAAATATATTTCACGGTTTTTCATATTATCGTCTGATGTGATTATGATTACAGGAATCGAGTCAAATCTTGTTTTTGATTTATGATTAATAAAATCTGCTGCTGTTCCGTCTTCAAGTTCCTGGCCAACTAAAATTAAATCTATTCTAATATTAGATAATATTTCAAAACCTTCGTTAATTGTTGTGCAGCTTTGAACAGTTGCTCTTGTTAATTGTGTACCTTTCTTTATTATTTTTTGAAAAAATGTGCTTCTGTCGATATGAAGTATGTTCACTTTTTGTTTTCCTCCGGCTGTGTGACAAAACAGGTATTTTGACTCTATTTTGTTATTTAAAGTATATTGCTATTTCTTCACATATCAAACTCTCAGGAGAATTATAATAACTCTACTTTTTTTATATCATTCCTTTTTTTATGTTTATGAATGAATTCTATTTTAATAGTTGTTTAACTTTAACATAAATTGTATTTCATTATTAACTGTGTTAAACTGTTTTGATTTAAATTTCTTAGTTATTTTTACAGGAGTTTGTATGCGCGCAGCAGTTATATATTTTGCGGATAAAAGAAGAGCTGAACTTGAATCATTTTCAAAATCAGTAGCGAAAGGACTTGAAGCTCAGGGACATTCTGTAGATGTCTTTAACGCGAAAGATTTTAATCGTAAGCTTGCTATATATCAATTTGCTGTTATTGGTACTGAATCGTGCGGGACTTTTGGAGGCAAAATACCTGAAGGCTTTAGCAAATATCTTGAATCAATTGGCCCTGTAATTAGCCTTCATTCATTTGCGTTCATAGTGAAAAAAGGACTTAGATGTGAGAAAAGTCTTCAAGTTATGATGAAAAATATGGAATCAGAAGGGATGTTTGTTGTTTATTCTGATGTCCTTGAAAATGAGGCAGCCGCAGAAGCTGCCAGTAAAAAATTAATTATAAAATAATGAGGCTTATTATAATTGAGAATTTCATATTACAAAGTTTAATTGTTTGCGTTTTTTAGTTTTTGAGAAAACTCATTCACAAACAAATACATTTCGTTTGATTTGGATGAAAGCTCATTAGACGCGTCAAGAATTGTATTACCATCTTGTGTTATATGTTCCATTTTGGATGACAGAATTTCTATAAAGTCACCCATATTAACTATGTCAGTATT